>JALUYM010000337.1 GCA_027018745.1 Bacteroidales bacterium
TTCTTTTTCTGAAATCTATAGATCTGTTGAAGAAGATGATGATTTAAAGCTCTCAGGTCAAAAAAAGCGATACCGTCAGCACCTCCTTTTATAGCAGCTTTCATGGCTTTTGTCAGCCTGTTTCCCTTTTTCAAAGCTGGTAAAAAAAGTCCGGTAAAAATTTTGGAGTTTCTTCCTGCCGCTTTTTTATCGATTCTTGAAACTTTTTTCAACCAGGCATATTTTTTCCCGTAGAAATTATTATAAGCCATGGGAAAATAGTAATTCAGGTGCCAGCTGTCCCAATCCTGCCGGACCATTCTTCGTGCCATGTCGGGGGTTGGGAAAACGGCTGCACTGGTAGCCAAACCGGCTTTTTCAATTTGGTTGCGGAGTTGGATGACGGTAGTGTCCAAAACTTTCAGGCGAAAGTCCAGCCAGCTTTTGTTGTGCAGCGGATCGGGGAGATTCAAAGGATCAATACCGTATTTTTCTTTGTACAGTTTGCGCATGTATGGGTGATATCCGTAATCAAACTGTGGCATGATATCTTTTTGTTTCAGATGATATTTCGGCTGCAACTTTTTGGGTAAAATCACGTCCACATAGCGGATATAATCAAAATGAATGCCGCTGATTCCTTTCACCGATTCGAGCTCTTTCATTTTTCCGAGAAGGTATTGGCGGACTGCGGGCAAAGCAGGACACATAAATTTGTAATATTTGACATAAGCTTTTTGCTGTGCCAGCGATTTTCCCTGTTCGTTTACCGAAAGCCACTGGGCCGGAGCTTTTGGGTTGTTCATGGTAATGAACCAAATATGGGTCTGTATTCCGAAACAGGCGGCCATAACTGCAACACGGTGGATATCAGCCGTATCTCCGTGCAATAATAAGCCTTTTATACCGGCATTAGCCAGCTTTTGCAAAGTTGTTTGCCATTTGTTATTGCTCCAATTATGGTAAGCCTGCGACCAAACCCAAAATTCGGGGACAACCGGTTTTGCCTGTCTTTTGACGAATTTGACATATCCCCATTTGGATGGAATATGCATGTTAACAACCCCTTGCGGCGACCAAACCCAGTTGGCTTCGGGAAGGTTACGCCCGGTTGTCCGGTTCTTCTTTTTCAGGTAAACGCCATTTTTTACTGTAACGGGCCATTCTACTCTTGAAAAATTAACCCGCCATTGGTCTCCGTTTGCCGGTTCCTTTTTTTCTTTGAAAGCACTCCATGGAATAGCCAGTTCAACACTCCAGCGGCTGTCGGTATCATTGGGCTGATTGATTGTCCCTTCAACGGAAACAGCGGAACGCAATCCTTTAAAGTTCCAGGCAAGGTTTGCTTTGCCGCCTTTGTTGTAAGGCTTTTTCATAAACAGGTCCATTACAGTTCCCAATGCATTGATTTCCAGCTCATAATAGTTCCGTCCTCTACCTTCAGGATCGAGAAAGACTTCAAAATCATTGTCTTTGTAAATTATGGCATCCCTTTTTGTCAGTTTTCCCCAAATATTCGGATCTCCTATGCAGGCGGCGATATAGCAGTATTGTTTGTTCCACATCATTTTAAAACGGGTAAAAAGATTTTCCGGTGCTTTGGCTGCCGTGGCTATATCCACGAAATTATCAGACCACGGAATGTTTTGCCAGGCTTTGTCGTTAATTTTCCCGTCGATTGTAATGGAATCGGGTGTGTAATAACAAGTGTACTTTCGTGGAAATGTATTGCCTTGGGCTGACAATCCCCATGGCAATAACATGATCAAAAACATACAGGTTAATAATCGGTTCATGGCTTTATTTTTTCTTGTGTTCACAATTTAAAGTATGAAAAATAGTTTGCAACATTTTAATACATTGATTTAAGTTTTATCTGCTTACCAAATTTGCTGGCCGCATTTTTGAGGTTAATACGTACGGTTTTGCTCTGGCCTGGCAGCAAGGAAAAATAATTATCTGAAAAAATACCCGTGTCATCGGGATATTCGAAGAAAACATATTTTACAAAAACTTTCGAGGTCAGGATTACTTCAAAATGGTTGTCTTCGGTTTTGGTAGTATAATGTATATGGGGTTTGGGAATGACCAAATCTTTGGTTTTGGCAAAAAACAGGTTGTTTTGTGCTAATATACTGTTGCCCTGCCTGATGGCAACATGTAGAAAAATTTTGTTTTTGTTGAAATGTTTTAATGTGTTTTCAAAGTCGGCAGAAAAAATTATCCGGCTGTTGTTCGCAGTCATGTTTGTTTTTCCTGTTTTCTGCCAGAGGGTTTTCCCGAAAAAGTCCATTAAAGTCAGTTTGAAAGTAACTTTTTTGTTTTGGAGTAAATCCGAAACGAGATAAAGTTTTAGCTTACCTTTTTGATAAACCGGTGAAACCAGCACAGGTGCATACAACTTTCGCAGGCGATACTGAAATGCTTTCCAATGGCCGTAATAATCGATGCCTGACCAGGAAACCACCGGCCAGCAATCGTCAAGTTGCCAGTAAAGGCTTCCCATACACCAGGGCCTGCTCCGGCGATAGGCTTCTATGGCTGTTTTCATGCCCTCGGCCTGCAGTAGCTGGCTTACAATGATGTAGTCTTTAAAGTTTTCAGGTACATGGAAATTCCTCCGCATGTATTCATTGATAATGGTGTATCCATCAGGATTTTTATTGTGGGCACGCATAACAGGCGAGATAAGATAACGGCTGGTATCAGGTGCAAACCGTGCAATGGTTGAGTAAGCAGGCAACGACTGAAAACCAAATTCACTCATAAAGCGGCCCACATGATTTGTGTAAGCCGAAAATGGTTTTCTTCCCCACCAGACACCCCAATAATGCATGTCTCCTGTTAGTGCTTCCTGATCCCATCCCTGCGGCGCAGAGTTGGGCGATGAAGGCCAGTAAAACCGGCCGCTGTCATAAACCCTGACTACCTGCGGCAAAAGGGAATGAAACAATTTCAGGTAGTCCCCGAAGATTTTCGCCGAGTCAGCTTTTGTGTAATGGTATTTTTTTTGGTAACCCCAACGTTCCCAGGCAATCCTTATTTCGTTATTACCGCACCACAAAGCCAGGCAGGGATGATTGCGCAACCGTTTGACATTGTCTATGGCTTCATGTTTTACATTATTTAAAAAAGCCGTATCACCAGGATAAAAGCTGTCTGAGAACATGAAATCCTGCCAGACGAGGATGCCGTTTTCGTCACATAAATCATAAAACCTGTTGTTTTCATAAATGCCTCCTCCCCACACGCGTAACATATTCATATGCACATTCTTTGCGGCATGTATTAATGTCTCATACTTTTGTTTTGTTACCCGGGGAAGAAAATTGTCCTGGGGGATGTAGTTAGCCCCTTTTATAAAAACAGGAACGCCGTTGAGTTTTATATAAAAACTTTTTCCGGTCGAATCAGGGGTTTGCACAATCTTCAGGGTCCGTATGCCAAAACGGGCGGCCTTCTTATCTGCTATTTGCCCCCTTTGCCACAAACGTACCGAGAAATGGTAAAGATAAGGCTTTCCCAAACCGTTAGTCCACCAAAGGTGGGGGTTTTTTATCCGGAAAGCCAGGCTGACCCGGTTCATGCCCTTGTGCAAACTGATCCCTTTTTGTATCAAAAGTTTTTTGCCATTGAAAAGCTGCAGGGAAACTACCTGGGATTTGTCCGATACGATATCTGTAACAGCTTTTAACCGGGCAAGGCTGTCCAGTACTTTCTGCTGATAAATTTGAAAATCATTGATTTTGGCATCATCCCATCCGGTTAAAATTACCGGACGCCAGATACCGCACGTAATAAACCGGGGACCCCAGTCCCAGCCAAACTGGTAAGGTGCTTTTCGGGTAAAAACACTCACTTTGATTTTTGACCGGTCGTTGTCTGCCGGCAATGTGTAAGGCAATTGTTCAACGCGGGCCCTGTTTACCGATATGGGAGAGCGAAACAGCACTGTCAGGATATTTCCTTTTTTCCGAAGGTTTTTTTTGCAATCCACTTTCCATGTGCGGAACATGTTATCGGCATTCAGGATAATTTTGCCATTCAGCCTGACAGTCGCATAAGTATCCAGACCATAAAAAACCAACGCAATGTGTTTTTTCCTGAAGAGATCATCAGGTACATCAAACCGCGTTCTGTAAAGCCAGTCTTTTTTGCCGATCCATTGCAGCTTTGATTCATTGGTACCGTAAAAAGGGTTAGGAATGAGTTTGTTTCTCAGCAAATCAGTTTGAACGGTCCCGGGAACTTTTGCAGCATACCATACGGTACCCGGGTTCATTTTAAATTGCCATGGCGTATTTAATTTTTGGGAAACAACCTGTATGTTTTTCCGACTGCAGCCCGACATTGCCAACAGCACAAACAGGAAAAACAATTCAACGTTATTTTTAAGAAATTTCATGATGATTTGGCCGGTTTACCGGGTTTTACAATATGTCCTTTCCATCCGTAATAAAAGATATAAATATAACTGATTATCGGGACAAAATAAGAATAATGATAACCGTTGAACATGTCTGCCACAGCACCCTGCAGGAGCGGAATTAAAGCACCACCTAGAATCATCATTACCAGCAGCGATGATCCCTGGGCCGTGTATTCCTTTAAGTCTTTTATGGCCAGGGTGAAAATGTTGGACCACATAATGGAGTTAAACAAGCCGATGCCGATAATTGTCCAAAGGGCAACGATGCCGCTGGTCAATAAAGTTGTAACCAACAATCCAATGACAACAAAAGCAAAAATAGCCAGCGTCCTGCCGGGCAATGATTTCCCGAAAATAAAACCGACATAGTTAAGTATCAGGAATAAAATAAACGGGGCAATAAGCCTGAAAGGAAAGTTTCCCCCGTTTTCGACATAAATAATACCATAAATCAATAAAAATGTAAATACGGAAGTCAGCAGCATGCTTGCGTATTTCTTTGTTTTTTGCATGTTGCTCAGGGAGATGGCACCGAGAAAACGGCCAATCATGGCACCGCCCCAGTAAAAAGCGAGGAAATTTTTTGCCTGCATTTCGGTAAAGCCCGTGATTTCATGGGCATAATTTATAAACGAGCTTCCTATGGTTACTTCTGCTCCTACATACAGGAAGATAGCTATCATGCCAAGCTTGAGTTGCCTGTGTTTCAGTGCCCCTGCACCTTTTTGAATACTGGCCGAACCCGTAAACCGTGGCAACTTTGTGAATTGAATAATGATGGCGAGCAGAATAAAAATTATTGCAAAAGATATGTAGGGGAGTTGTATGCCAAGAATGGACAATTGCCCTCCGGCATCGGTTAAAACAGGTTGCCCGGAGCGGTTGTATAAAGGGGTGCCCAGCCGGGCTAAATAGTGGAATACCAGATAACCACCTATGATCGGCGCCAGGGTGGTGCCCAGTGAGTTAAAAGCCTGCGACAGGTTCAGACGACTGGAAGCTGTAGCCGGTGGCCCCAACAGGGCAACGTAAGGGTTGGCAGCAATTTGCAGCAGCGTAAACCCCAAAGCTAAAATAAACAGGGCTGTAAGAAATAAACCGAACATTTGAAACTTCGCTGCAGGATAAAACATCAGGCTGGCAAAAGCGGAAATAACCAAACCTGCTATCAGGCCGTTTTTATATCCTATTTTTGAAATAGGATCACCTTTACGTGTGGAAACAACAAAATAAATCAGTGAGCCGATAAAATACGCCGTAAAAAAAGCAAATTGGACCAACATGGACTGAAAGCGGTCCAAATCGAACATTTTTTTCAGGAAAGGAATTAAAATGTCGTTCATGCAGGTGATGAACCCCCACATAAAAAACAAACTCGTCAAAACGACAAGTGCACCGGTATACCGTTGTTTTTCTTCTGTCATTGATTGTTTGGATTAATTTAAAATGATGAGGTTAATGCTTTTATAATGATTTAACAAAGAATATTAAAAAGACTGGCAAAACAGTTCCCTTTTTTTGCGAATGTGGGAAAAAGATGAAATACATGACCTTTATTTTATGGTAATTTCATCAGCGAAGATGTAAGCTTTGTTTCCATGTCCTTTGTGCCAGGGCGGGCAGTTGATAATGCTTTTTGCGAAAACGCGAACGTATCTCGCCCTGACTGGTTTAATCCGGAGTGTAAAACTTTTTAGGATGGAACCCTGCTTGTTTTCAGGCACCGTGTTGTTTACCTTCCCTACGGTCCGAAAATGTTTTCCGTCGTTGGAGACGGAGAAAGCAACATATTCGGGCATGAAAATCCAGGAATTAATGTCCTGCAGAAAATGGGCAGACAGGTAGGAAATGGTGGTTGTTTTTCCAAGATTTATCACAGCATCCAGATTTTTGCCCTGATAACCCTGCCAGCCGCCGCTGCGAAAATCATTGCCTCCGTACAGACCGTCAATCAGGGCAGAGTCGCCACCTGCAGTGTATTGCGGGCTGGGCTGTGTGTATAGTTTTATGCTCCGTCCCCCTGGAAACCGCACCAGGTTTAAATAAGTGACCTTCGAATGCAATGTGTCCTTAACTGCATAATAATACAAAGTAGTTGTTTTGTTAATGTTAAGCGGCTTTGTGTACAATGCCCATTTGTTTAAAGGAATTTTATTGTCAGTGGTATAACGAATGGAAGCCAGCGTGTCAACGTCAAACAGACCTGCCTGTGCCTTTCGGGAAAAGACCATTTTTCTGGTATTGGTATAAGGAACCGGCATGATAAGATCGTGGGTAATCTGCGATACCGGGACTTCTCCGGTCTGAGAACCCCATTGTTTGTCGGGTTTAGGCCCCATGACAAAATCAAGTTCTCCGCCATGCATAATGGTTTGCTGAGTAAGGTATGATTTATTGTAAACAACGCCGTTGAGACGGGCAGATTGTATGTACTTGTTTTCTTTGGTGAGATTTGTGGCTTTGATGATAAAGGTTTTTCCGTTTTCGAGGTTGAGCCGGGCTTCTTTTAAAATGGGACTGCCAATGGCATATACATCCGATCCGGGCGTAACCGAATAAAATCCCATGGCACTTAAAACATACCATGCCGACATTTGTCCGCAATCATCGTTACCCGGTAGCCCGTTCGGTTTGTCGGCATACATTTCGTACAGAATTTTTTGTGTTATCGCCTGTGTTTTCCAAGGCTGACCTGCATAGTCATACATATAGGCAATCTGTTGGCTGGGTTCATTGCCCTGGGCATATTGCCCGATAAGCCCGGTGATGTCCGGCTGGTTGCGGCCTGTGAGTTTGCTGCTTGTGGTAAACAACTGGTCCAGTTTTTTGGCAAACTTTTCTTTTCCTCCCATTAGTTTCATTAATCCCGAAATATCCTGCGGTACAAAAAAGGTATATTGCCATGCGTTGGCTTCGGTATAATTAAAGTCCACGTCTGTCGGGTCGAATGGATATTTCCAAAGCCCGTGGATTTTCGGTGTCATAAAACCTGTATGTGGATCATAAAGGTTTTTGTACGACTGTGCCCGTTGCAGGAAATAGCGATAGTCGGCAGGCTTGTTTAATGCTTTGGCCATTTGTGCTATGCACCAGTCGTCGTAAGCATACTCGAGTGTTTTGGAAACTGATTCGGATTCTTTTTCAGCCGGTATAAATCCATATTTTTTATAAGAAGCCAATCCCAAATGGTTTTCCATAGCACTGTGTTTCATGGCTTTGAAAGCCAATTCGGCATTAAACCCGCGAATGCCTTTTATCCAGGCGTCTGTAATGACCGAAACCGAGTGGTACCCGATCATGCAACCGGTATAATTCCCGGCCAGTTCCCAAACCGGCAGTTGACCACCGTTTTCATACATATGAATAAAGGTTTTAATGAATTCGTCTTCCTTTTTACGTTCGATTATGGTGAAAAGCGGGTTTAATGCCCTGAAGGTGTCCCAAAGGGAGAATACGGTGTAATTGGTGAACCCTTTTGCCTGATGGATTTTGAGGTCGGTACCACGGTATTTTCCGTCCACATCCATGTACAGGTTTGGCGCTATCATGGTGTGGTAAAGAGCAGTATAAAAAATGGTTTTGTTGACCCTGTTTGTTTTAACCTGTATCTTACCCAGCTCTTTGTTCCAGGCAGCCCGGGCCCGGGCCCGAATGCTGTTAAAATCCCAACCGGGAATTTCTTTGTACAGGTTTTCCCTTGCACCTGCAGTACTTACCGCCGAGATACCTGTTTTTACCAATAAAACATGATTGTCCTTTAGTTTTCCAAAGCCAAAAGCGACTTTTATATTCGTCCCGCTGGCCTGTTTTTGGTTTGAGGGCACCAATGTGTCGTTTACCGCAAGATACAAATGCTTGACAGGCCGGTTGAACCGGATAAAATAATAGACATACTGGTCTTTTGCCCATGATTGGGAACGGCGCAAGCCTTCCACTTCATAGTCATTGATTTGCCGGAAACTGGATGCCAGTACTTTGTCGCGATGGGTCAGATCGAGTGTAACAAAAGCTTTTTTGTTTTTTGGGAAAGTGTATCGTTGAAATCCTGCCCGTTTTGTGGCGGTCAGTTCTACTTTAATACCATAATCTTCTAATTTTACCCTGTAGTAGCCGGGAGAAGCTTTTTCCGTTTTTTTACTGAAAAGGGAAGCATAGCCGTTTTTATGGCCTTTTTTAGCGCCATTGTTCAGATAGTAACGACCTGTGGTAGGCATGAGCAGGATATCGCAGTAATCGGGTATTCCTGTTCCGCTCAGGTGGGTATGGGAAAAACCGTAAATGACCGTATCGTTGTAATGATAACCGGAACAGCCATCCCAGCCTTTCAGCCTGGTGTCGGGGCTTAGCTGTACCATCCCGAAAGGAACTGTTACGCCCGGAAAGGTGTGCCCGTGACCACCGGTGCCTATAAAAGGATTTACAAAATCTGCCGGTTCACGGTGTGACTGGCAGCCGCTTGCTGCAAAGAAAATCACAATGATGAAGAGATAAAGGAGTCGTTTCATGGGGCATGATATTTTTATTTACAAAAACAAAGGTATGTAAAAAATTACTTAAATATCAAAACTTTTTATAAAAATTATAAAAACTTTGTGTCATTTATAGAAAATATGGCTTTATCAAATTATTGGTTGATGGGAATGAGGGATACAGGTTTCACAGGAAGGGTTTCCCGGGCATTGTTTTCAACACAAAGTGGATAAAAACTTTGGTGCTGCTCTGCAGCGAATATTATCATTTTGTAAGATTTGGTTACTTTTGTAAAAAATGGGAGGATTTGTATTGAAAGGAAATAATAAAA
>JALUYM010000338.1 GCA_027018745.1 Bacteroidales bacterium
CCCCGCTTCAACCTGAAGGGCCCCTCGTACTCCCGGGCCGGTACACGGTTTCTTTACAGGTTAACGGAAAAAAATATATACGGCCGTTAATTATAAAACAGGATCCCCGTGTACATGTCAGCCGGAATGATTTGCTAAAACAACTGGTGTTGAGCAGGCGGACTGACTCCCTTTTGAACCATGCGGTAGCCGTTTATAAACAAATACAACAGGATTTGAAACAGGACAAAGGTTCCCCGTTGGCCGATTCGCTTTCGGATTTATTATTTACGGGGCGCCCAAACCTGCATTCTGCCATAGGGGCATTGTCAGGTTTGGCCATTTCTGTCGGGGCGGCAGATGCGGCTCCTGTCCAGGGTCAAAAGGAAGTGTTTTCATATTATAAAAAACAAGTTGACGGGCTCATTGCCAGGTGGCAAAGTATGGTTGCAAAATGAGCTTCCGGGGGCATACGGCCCTGCTATCCCGGTTTTCCGAAAAAACGTATTTTTATTCCTAAATTAAGGGTTATGGAAATTGTCAAAACAAAAATCCCCGATTTGTACATCCTGAAACCGAAAGTGTTTGAGGATGAGCGGGGTTACTTTTTCGAGTCGTATAACAAAGAGACTTTTTTGCGGCTGGGAATTGATGGGAATTTTGTTCAGGATAATGAATCCAAGTCGATGAAAGGGGTTTTGCGCGGATTGCATTTCCAGAAACCGCCTTTTACCCAGGGCAAACTGGTGCGTGTAATGCACGGCGCCGTGCTGGATGTGGCGGTGGACCTGCGCAAAAAATCGCCCACTTTCGGCCGGTGGGCCTCGGTGGTACTTACCGACAAAAACAAATGGATGTACTGGGTTCCGCCTGGATTTGCCCACGGTTTTATTACCCTGGAAGATGAAACGGTGTTTTTTTACAAATGTACCAACGTTTACAACAAAGCCTCAGAAGGAAGTATCCGCTGGAATGACCCCGGTTTAAAGATCGATTGGCAACTGAAGCAGGAGCCCATCCTTTCGGAAAAAGACAAAAACGCCCCTTTCTTCCGCGATTTCGAAAGCCCGTTTTAAGCAGATAAGGTCATTGTTTTCAATGTAATATTACAGGAGGGCAAAAACATGACAGAGGTCTTTTGAATAAACTATTCTTATTACCTTTACAAGGTTTAATACAAATTAAAAATGGGCAAAAAACAGGAAGTAATCACGGAAATTTTTAATGTTTGCCAAAAGAACGGGAACAACACTTTTGATAATGAGTTGGTCAAAACCATTTCAAAGAAAGTTGGTTTTGGCAACCCTTTTGATGCGACTAAACTGGATAACACACAAAAATTTCCTGAAATATTACTGAAGAACGACTACTTTATTGTCCATCTCGGCGGGGGAAAACACCAGTTTGTTAAAGGTATTGATAAAGGTTTCCATAAATTTGAGGCTATTGACCCGGAAAATACTTATGATTGGAAATACCGGCAGAGCATTCTGAATGAATTTGATACCAGTGAGAGCAATATTCTTTCCGTGGGGTTTAATCAAAGGATCATTCACGATTTTTTGTATGAT
>JALUYM010000339.1 GCA_027018745.1 Bacteroidales bacterium
AATCTGCCCCAGGACAGGTTATGGAGAGTTTTGGTTGTCAGGCTGTTCCTGGATGGCCTGGCCGGATTCAAATTTTTGATGGAAGGTCATGCACAAGATACTTTGGCCATTTTAAAAGCACATTTCTATTTTTACAGAAACCTGAAAAATTTAAAAATGAAAAGACTCAAGCTAAAGCAAAATAATGTTTCGATGATTTACCGGAAAAGTTTGGTGCTACAACATTTCTTTAAAGGAACCAAACAATTCTCCAAACTTAATGCCCGGGATTTTTCCTGAAATAGCCGCTCAAAATTTTTGTTTGGAAAAACCATATTCACTCTTCAAACAATTTGATCTTTGAAAAGAAAGAAAACAAATGGAGAAGCGAAAAAAATTATTTTATCATAAAGTTGTTCCGAAATTCATCCGGGAGCCGCTACGTCATCATGATATCAGGAAATCCATTCTTCAATATTATAACAATCTGCCTGAAGACTTGATTAATGAAGAGGAGAAAGCGATTATTAATTATCTAAAAAACAATAGGCTAAGTGTTTTCCCCTATTCTTTTCAAGAGAATTATAAACCAAAAGGCATCAAGGTCTACCGGGACAAAAAGTTAAAACTAAAATACATCCTGTTCGATGGTAAGAAACTGTATTTCAGACGAAAGTCATCCAAACGCGGGGTAAAAAGGGGATTTCATTACCTGCAGGTTGAGCAGGATATAAACTCGCCCCATCGTTACCTGACCGATAAGTTCAATATTAAAAACGATGATATCCTTGTTGATGTGGGGGCTGCAGAAGGTAATTTAGCTTTGTCTGTGATCGATAAAGTGAAAAAAGTTTATTTGTTTGAAACGAATGAAAACTGGATTGAAGCGCTGGAGGCCACTTTTGCCCCCTGGCGAGACAAAGTTGAAATTATAAACAAATTTGTTTCAGACAAAAACGATGAAAAAACTGTTTCGCTGGATCAATTCTTTCAGGACAAAGAAAAATTTACTTTTCTGAAAATTGATGCGGAAGGCGCCGAAGCAAGTATCCTGAATGGCTGTAAAACACTCTTGTCCTCCAATACTCCTTTAAAAATCGCCGTATGCTCTTATCACAAACCTCACGATGGGCAACAACTTAATGAATTATTGATAAAAAAAGGCTTTTCCACCTCCTTTTCCAAAGGTTATATGATCTTTAATGATCCTGAATTTACACTTTCCCCACCTTATCTGAGAAAAGGGGTCATCCGTGCTGAGAAAAAAATTTAAAAAGATTGTCTTTTGCTAACCGGGCATCAGAAAATAGCGCAACGCCAGTCGGTACGAATCCATGCCAAAACCAATAATAGAACCGGTACAATAAGGTGCAATAAAACTTTTATGACGAAAATTTTCCCGTGAAAAGATGTTACTAATGTGCACTTCGATGACCGGAATGTCAATGGCTTTTATGGCATCGCCCAAGGCAACGGAAGTATGCGTATAAGCCCCGGCATTCAGGATGATACCCTCTTTTGTCCCGGCTGCTTCGTGCAGGCTGTTGATCAGCTCGCCTTCCACGTTCGACTGGAAATAATCGAGTTCCAGTTGCGGAAATTCCTTTTGAAAAGTTTCAAAAACCTGTTCAAAAGTTTGGTTTCCGTATATGTCCGGTTCTCGTGTTCCCAGCAGGTTCAGGTTGGGACCGTTTATGATGCGTATTTTCCGGCGGGGCATAACAACTTTCTTTTTATTTTTACAAAAATAGACAAAGCCGTTAATTTATGAAGTTTTCAGATAGTTTTTTTCAGGCGGTATGTGATTATCGATACTTGTTGGAACACAATTATCCGCTCAAATCCATGTTGAAACTGGTGGGCGACAGGTATGCGCTTGCTTCCATTGAACGGGTTATGCTTTATCGGGGACTGGCTAAAAAGGAAGAGGTGGCATTACGTCAGGAAAAAATGATAAACCATATTCCGCAGCATGCCGAAATATTTCTGGACGGTTTCAACGTGTGCCGGACTCTGGGAAGCTACCTCAACGGCAATCCGGTTTTTGTGGGAATGGATGGCTTTTTGCGCGATGTTTCAGAGTTGCACCGCAAAAAACTGAAATGGGAAATACTGGACAAATCTATGGAACTGGTACTGGGTTATTTGAAAGAAAAAGAAGTTTCCTTTGCCCGGTTTTATTTTGATACGCCCATCAGCCACAGCGGGAAAATGTGTGAAATGACCCGGCAGAAAATGAAAACCATCAATCTGTCAGGAGAAGCACTCACTGTATTTTCACCAGACCATGAGCTGGTACAGCCGAAACAGGGAATTGTTTGTACTGCTGATTCCAACATAATTGCCCATGCCCGTACGGCTGTTTTTGATTTGCCACGGCAACTGTTAAAAGAAAAATTTTCGGCACGTCTATTCTCTTTTCCCGAATACATCGAAGAAAAAAATTGTGAGTGATGTTTATAGATTCTTCACTTCGTCCGGAATGACAAAATTAATAGATTTGAAAGGTCTCTGCCCTTATTGTTGCACTTTATTTCCATTGTGGTTAAACATCCTTCAACAATCTGTCGTAGATAGTGTAATTCTCTGCATCGAAACAGACAAAATAAACCGTTTCGGGCAGGTTGTTTTCTGCAAGGAAATCCCGCACGGCATGAATGGCAATTTGGGCGGCTTGTTGTTTCGGAAAATGATATATGCCCGTACTGATATTGGGAAAGGCTATGCTTTTACAGCCATTTTCCACTGCCAACTGCAGGGAAGTTTTATAACAACTTTGCAACAGCGCCGGTTCATTATTGTTCCCGCCATGCCAAACTGGTCCTACTGCGTGAATTACATACTTCGCCGGCAGGTTATACCCTTTGGTGATCTTTGCCGAACCGGTTTCACAACCGTTCAGTGTCCGGCATTCAGCCAGTAACGCAGGACCGGCAGCCCGGTGTATGGCGCCATCCACCCCGCCACCTCCCAGCAAGGTACGGTTAGCGGCATTGACAATGGCATCAACCTGTAAACTGGTTATGTCGTCACTGATCAATTTTATCCGAGTAGTATTCATGACAATATGATAAGGAATTTTTTAATCTTTCTGATGAGCCTTTGATTTTTCCAACTTCCTGTGCATATCCCTGTATTTTCTACGCCATGCCTTTCTGGTCCAGTATTTTCCCCAATAGATGTTTGTCCACAACCTCTCGTGGAAATAGTAAAGGACCAACTTAGCTACCACATCTACGCCGGCGGCTGCACTTGCCAGCTGAAAAGCATTTGAGCTCGTTTTGTGAGTCGAATATTTAGCAATTACATATATAATGGTAAAAGTTGCCCCGGAAGCGATGATACGCCAACTGATAGCTTTCAGGATACTCCGGGTGGGGCTGTCTTTTTTTTGGTATTTGGATTTTACCATGCTATCCTTTTTGGAAAGGTAAAATTAAGAAAAAAAGTATCCTTTCAACTTCTTTAAAAATTCTTTGTGTACTTTGTTGTTAGATGCAACAATTTCTTTTCCAAATACAAAATCTTTATCACCGTTAAACCTGGTAATGTACCCACCGGCTTGTTTCACGATAAGGGCACCAGCGGCCACATCCCAAGGGTTCAGGCCGTATTCGTAAAATAACTCGAAACGCCCTGCTGCCACATAAGCCAGGTCAACAGCTGCCGAACCCAGCCTGCGAACACCGCGACTGCTTTGCATTAAATCCTTAAATAATTTCAGATAAGGATCTAAGCGAGAGTAGTCATAATAAGGAAAACCAGTGGCAACCAATGAATTATCGAGTATATCCGTTTCGGCAACATGAATTATTTTCCCGTTGAGCATGGCTGCACTTCCTTTCCATGCATAAAAACATTCTTTCAGGTTTATTTCATACACCACACCCAAAATGGTTTCATCACCGTCGTTCAGTGCTATGGAAATGGAATAAAGCGGAATTTTATGTATAAAATTGGTAGTACCATCCAGCGGGTCCACAATCCAGTTAAACCTTTCTCCTCTTGGGAGACGGTCATCTTCTTCCGCAATAAATCCGGCTTCTGGCAATAATTTCCTGAGTTTGGATATTAAAATCTCTTCCGACTTTTTATCAACATACGAAACAAGGTTGTGGATACCTTTGTATTCCACATCGCTTTCGCCGAGTTTGTCCACTTCATTGCGGATTATCTGTCCTACTTGTTTCGTTAATTCTGTTACCTCTTCAGTTAATTTTTTCAGGTTCATGATGATAATATTTCGTTTTTTAATTCTTTATGTATTTTTATTATTTGCGGTATCAGAAACCGGCTGCCATCGTTCACAATAACGAAATCAGACAATTTATTCTTTTTTTCGTCAGGCCATTGCCATTGCATGCGGCTTTTGATCTCGTTATCCGAAAGGTTATCCCGTTTTTTAATACGTTCCAGCCTTATGTTTTCCGGACATGATACATTTATGATACGGTCAAAAGATTTTTCCAGCCCGTTTTCGAAAATGATGGCGGCTTCATGTAATGTATAAGGATATGTTTCCCTTTGTTGCAACCAGTTTGTGTATCGAAGTATCAACCTGGGATGAATGATCCCGTTCAGGGTTTTCAATGCAGCAGGATCATGAAAAACAATATCTGCCAGTTTTTGCCGCAAAAGTTGACGATTATCATCAAAAACCTCCCTGCCAAAAGCATTTTCTACAGCATTGATCACTTCCTCATCATAATAAAGTTTCCTGGCTTCGGTATCTGCATAAAACACCGGCACCCCCAGGCTTTCAAATATTCTGCAAACTGTTGTCTTCCCGCTTCCAATATTTCCGGTAATCGCTGTTTTAAGCATGATATCAGGCTAATTGACAATGATAAATTCTACTTCGGGAGGAACAATTCGTGCATTGCTGATGTCTTTGGGTTGAGATATCATTTGAAGCCTTAGTTTCTTGACTGTCCTTAAATCAATATTTTTTATATCAGGCACAACTTTGAACTGACCGGGATGGACTTTCTCGTAATCACGGATAAACACGTTAAAATTAATGGTAACGGTGGCAGGGAATGTTCTGATAGTCGGTTTAATACCGGATACATCCACCGGAACCTGAATTGTACCTTCTGTATACTTCTCCACATTCAGAAGGATTTTTACTTTGGAAGGAAAAAGTTTTAGCATCCCGGGAAAAGGGTTTTTAATATCTGCCATGACTGTTTGGTTTTGTTCCAGATTTTCCCTGTGAACCGTTACCGTACGCAACGTTTTTAAAGTATCCAGTATTTTTTTCGGGCCATATACTGTAACTTCTTTCGGCTCAATTTTGTATCCGTAAAGACGGAACTGGCTTTTAAAACCCAGATCAAGCACTGCGAAAACTTTTAAACGGGTTCTGTGAAGCCTTTCCAAGGTAAAATAGAGTCTGGATTTTGAAAATTCCAAATCCCGGTCATTAACCCCCAGCTTTTGGGCGGTACTTTCCCGGATGTTGGCCGTATTAATAAAATACGCATTGTCCGGCCCCCTTTTTATTTCACACTCCCGCAGGTCTATTTTTAAGCTGTCCAACTGGCGGTGTAAAATCAGGTACAGCAAATTGTAGCCGTTTGATTTAAAATGTACTGTGGCCGAACTGTCTTTTAATGCAGTAATCAACCTGCCTTTTGGCAAATGGGTGTATTTTATTTTCATCCGGTAACTTACCGAATAAACATCCGACATTTTAATGAGCATCCAGAATGAAGCTGCCAAAAGAAGACAAATAAAAAAAATCAAATGATCTTTTTTTCTGCCCGCTTCACGTTTTGTGTTTTCGTCATTTCGTTGTGGCATACGCAGGGTGATCTTTTTGCTCGCGGTAAAGATAAGCAAAACTGTCATTGTTCATATCTTTTTTCTTTTCGTTTTTATCTTCTTCATTCTTTTCTTTGTCTTTCAATTTGTTAATAAATATCAGCGAAAGTTATTAACAAAACACCTTTCGAGCAGCTATTTCATTAATTTTGTTAAACCGGTATAGATATTACATTCGCCGGAAAATCAGAACAATACAATAGAACAATTATGTTTTTAATCTACGATACCGAAACCACGGGATTACCCATAAATGATAAAGCACCGTTAACAGATTTTGATAACTGGCCCCGGCTGGTTCAGCTTGCATGGCAAATTCATGATGAAAAAGGTGAACTGATCGAAGTAAAGAATTTTATCATCAAACCGGAGGGATTTGTCATCCCCCGCGGAGCTGAAAAAGTACATGGCATTTCCACAGAACGTGCCCTGAAAGAGGGAGAGCCTCTGACTGATGTTTTGTCCGAATTTATCAAAGCCCTGCAGAAAGTAACGTCGGTTGTAGGCCATAATGTTGAATTTGACAATACTGTTGTCCTTGTGGAATGTATGCGTCAATCTTTGGATTGCCCGCTCAAAGAAAAAAAGATAATTGACACAAAGGAAGTTTCAACCAATTATTGCGCCATACCAGGTGGCAGAGGGGGGAAATACAAATGGCCGAAACTATCGGAACTGCACCGGAAACTTTTTAATGAAGATTTTGATGCGGCACACAATGCAATGGCTGATGTCCAGGCCACGGCACGCTGTTTTCTCGAACTGATCCGGTTAAACGTAATCACAGCTTCTATGCTCGGTGTGCCTGAAGCAGTGGTTCGGGAATTTCAGGAACTTCATACCTCGCCTGTACCATCTGTTGGTTTGCAGGTTGAAGCTTATGGAAATAAACACGAAACAATACATAAGCCCCAACCAGACACTGAAACGAAATCACAAAAAGAGACTCCGGTACAACCTTTTACCCATTTGCATGTACACACGCAATTTTCTGTTTTGGACGGACTTTCAAAAATTCCTGATCTGATACAAAAAGCAAAGGAAAATGGCATGACAGCTGTGGCAATTACGGACCATGGCAACATGTTTGGTGTAAAAAGCTTTCACCAGTTGGCAATAAAGGCAGGGTTAAAACCCATTCTCGGCTCTGAAGTATATGTGGCACGCCGCAGCATGGATAAAAAAGAGTCGAAAATAGATGCTTCCGGCTGGCACTTGGTTTTACTGGCTAAAAATGAAACCGGTTACCGGAACCTGCTCAAGTTGGTATCCGCCGGATGGACACGGGGGTATTATTATAAACCACGTATAGACAAAGAGTTGATAAAAAAATATCATGAGGGACTCATGGCTTTGTCGGCCTGCCTGGGCGGTGAAATTCCATCAAAAATTATTCGTGAAGGGGTGGATAAGGCAGAAGAAGCTGTTCTTGAATTCAAGAATATTTTTGGGGAAGATTTTTACCTCGAACTGCAAAGGCATCAAACCGGCGAAGCTGAAATGGACCGCCGGGTTTTTGATGATCAGCAATATGTGAACAATGAATTGTTGAAACTTTCCAGAAAACATGGAATAAAAGTGGTGGCAACCAATGATGTCCATTTCGTTAATGCCGAAGATGCCGGAGCCCATGACCGTCTGATTTGTATTGGAACAGCCCGTGATCTGGATGATCCCAACAGGTTGCGTTACACACAACAGGAGTGGTTTAAGACCAGGGAGGAGATGAGCATACTTTTTGCCGACATACCTGAGGCTCTTGTCAATACACAGGAAGTTGCCGACAAAGTTGAAATTTATCAGCTTGACCACAAACCTATTATGCCGGCATTTGAAATTCCGGAAGGGTTTGAAAATGCCGATATCTATCTGCGGCATTTGACTTATGAAGGGGCCAAAGAACGCTATGAAGCTTTGACCGGTGAGATAAAAGAACGTATTGATTTCGAGCTCGAAACGATAAAAAACATGGGTTTCCCCGATTATTTCCTTATTGTTTGGGATTTTCTGAAAGCTGCCCGTGATATGGGGGTTTCGGTGGGGCCGGGGAGGGGAAGCGCCGCAGGTTCGGTGGTAGCCTACTGTTTAAAAATTACCCAGATAGATCCTATCAAGTATAATTTGTTGTTCGAGCGTTTTCTTAACCCTGACCGTATTTCCATGCCCGATATTGATATTGATTTTGACGATGATGGCAGGGAGAAAGTATTGCATTATGTTTCAGAGAAATATGGAAAAGAAAAAGTAGCCCATCTGATCACTTTTGGCAGTATGGCCGCCAAATCGGCTATCCGCGATGTGGCACGGGTACAGAAACTGCCTTTGCAGGAAGCAGACAGGCTGGCCAAAATGGTTCCCGACAGACCGGGCATTACGCTGAATGCTGCCATGAAAGAAGTCCCGGAGCTCAAAAAAGAACTGGAACACGGAAAACCTGAAATAGCTTCTGTGCTGAAAAATGCTTTGCTGCTCGAAGGCTCTGTACGGAACACGGGTACACATGCCTGTGGTATTATCATTGCCCGCGACAGACTGGATAATTATGTACCGGTTTCCACAGTAAAAGAATCCGTATTGGAATATGCCACCCAATATGATGGCAAATACATCGAGGACATCGGTTTGTTAAAAATGGATTTCCTTGGATTAAAAACCCTTTCCATCATCAAAGACACCCTGGATAATATCAAACGTTCCAAAAATACAGAAGTGGATATTGATAATGTCCCGCTCGATGACAGGGAAACTTATGAATTGTACAGCCGGGGCGAAACAACCGGCCTTTTCCAGTTTGAGTCGGATGGCATGAAGAAATACCTTCAGGAACTTAAACCTACCCGTTTTGAAGACCTGATAGCCATGAATGCCTTGTACCGGCCTGGCCCAATGCAATATATTCCCTCTTTTATCAAAAGAAAACACGGACAGGAAGAGATAAAATATGAGGTCCCCATGATGGAGGAAGTCCTCAAAGAAACTTATGGTATTACTGTTTACCAGGAACAGGTTATGCTCCTTTCGCGGCTTATGGCAGGATTTACCCGGGGACAGTCCGACTCATTGCGAAAAGCCATTGGAAAGAAAAAACTGGCCGAAATGGCCAAACTCAAGGTAGAGTACCTGAATGGTTGCGAGAAAAACGGCATTTCCAAAGAAACAGCAGAAAAGATATGGAAAGACTGGGAAGAATTTGCCAAATATGCGTTTAACAAATCCCACGCTACCTGTTATTCTTATGTTTCTTATCAAACAGCTTACCTGAAAGCACATTACCCCGCTGAATTTATGGCCGCCGTGTTAAGCCGCAACCTGAACAACATCGACAAGATCACCTTTTTTACCAAAGAAGCCGAACGCATGGGCATCGAA
>JALUYM010000340.1 GCA_027018745.1 Bacteroidales bacterium
TGTACAACTCGCCGGCCTTTGTTTTCAGCGGGTTCACCTTTCCGGTCTTTGCCATGACCGCTTTCAGCAGTACGGTGGCCCAACTGATTCCTTACACCCATTTTCTGCATGCTTTTTTTAAAATTTATCAGCTCGGGGCACCGCTTTCCTTCACCCTGCCCGATTTTTACAAACTAACCCTGTTTCTGGCAACCGGCTTCATGACAAGCTATGTGGCTTTGCGCATTCGTTTGAAAAACAGCATTCCAAACCCTCAAACCGTTTTGTAACATGAATATCCGTAAAAATTTTATTCAGGGTTTTAAAGAGGAGATGAAAACGGTCCTGGCCGACCACAGCGTTTTGCTGACCGTACTGGTGGCCCCTTTGGTGTATGTTTTCCTGATGGGAAACATTTACCTGAACAAGGAGGTCAGGCAAATTCCGTTTTCGGTGGTTGATTACGACAAAACGCCCACTACACTGAAACTGACCCGGATGCTTTCGGCCGACCCGAAAATCAAACTGATGAAAACCCCCAACGGGTATGCGGAGGCCAAAAAGGAGATGTACCGCCTGAAAATCCAGGGGTTTCTGGTTTTCCCGAAAGGTTTTGAAAAGCACCTTTTGAAAGGGGAAGCCGCCGATGCCAATTTATACCTGAACACCACACGTTTCCTGCCGTCGAACGACTTGAACCGGGCCGTAAACACCGTCATGATGACCGTGGGTTCGGGCATTCGCCTCCGCCATTTCGCAGGCAAAGGACTGAATGAGAAATACGGCATGCAGCTCATCAACCCGGTGATGGCCGACGTACATCCCGTGTACAACGCCACCAACAACTACGGCGATTATCTTTTGCCGGGACTGCTGTTTCTGATTTTGCAGCAAACCCTGCTCATTGGGCTGGGCGAAAGCTTTGTCAGGCGCAGGGAAAGGGGCGAGCTGACCGGTATCCTGCAAAAAAAAGGCAGCGGCATCGCCGCCTGGCTCGGCGGCAGCCTGGGATATTACCTCCTGCTTTATGCAACTTATGTCCTGTTCTTTTTCGGTGTCGGGTTTCCCGTGCTTGACATCCCCCTGCGCGGCAACCGGTTTGCCCTGTTTACCATAGCCCTGTTGTTTTTGATGGTGGTGATGGTTTACACGCTGCTGATTGCCTCTTTCAGCAAAAAGCAAATCCGGATTATGGAACTGCTGGCCTTTACCAGCTACCCGTTGTTTCTGTTGTCGGGCTATTCCTGGCCGGTGGATGCCATGCCGCAGCCGTTGCAAGGGCTGGCCCGCCTCATTCCCACCACCCCGATGATGGATGCTGTGACCAAACTCTGTTCCGAAGGCACCGGATGGGGACCGGTTTCGGGCGATTTCAGGCAGTTGTTGCTGATGCTCCTGATTTCCACCCTGCTGCTCTATGGACGTATTACCGTTTTGAAAAAACGGATGGTCCCTGCTGTGGCTTAACAATTTCCCTCCACCGCTTCGGGCGTCCACGCCCGAAGTAATACCGATGACACATCAAAATGTCACATATTTTCACGTTGTTCAATCTGCTCCTTT
>JALUYM010000341.1 GCA_027018745.1 Bacteroidales bacterium
AATATTTCAGGCTTGACGAATTAAAAAAGCTGCAAATCCACATTGATGATGCGATGAATTTTCTTCTGAAAGATAAAACCCGTTACGATTTGATCATTGCTGACCTGTTCCTGGACCATCGAACCCCGGATAAATTTTTAACTCCTGCATTTCTGGAAAACCTGCATGCACATTTAAGGCTAAACGGAACGGTTTTTTTCAATTACCTGAAGTATGACTTTGAAGCAAAGAAAAAGGCCGGGTTTATGGAAAAAGAATTTCGTAAAATATTTCAACTTGTCAAATTACTGACATTCAGAAAAGAACCGAAAAACATTGTTTTTACCGG
Organism: Bacteroidales bacterium; assembly: GCA_027018745.1. Lineage (GTDB taxonomy): Bacteria > Bacteroidota > Bacteroidia > Bacteroidales > F082 > Sulfidibacterium. The sequence continues at coordinate 329 of JALUYM010000341.1, forward strand.
TAAAAATAAATCCGGTAACCACCATGAAAACCCTAAAAAATTCCGCTGAGAACCCAAAGGCAGTTTCAATGGTTTTTAGGTGCCTTGTAATGCACACCAGGTTTCAAAACAGTAACATAAGGTCCGTTCCAGTCCCAGTCAAAAATTTTTATCAGGGTGGAAACCGGTCCTTTTCCGCTGAAAAAAACCGAAGCATCCACGGTATTGTTAAAATAGCTCCATCCCCAGTTTCCCGTACCAATGTATGCACGCACACTGTCGGCAATGGCATATTTGCAATGCTCAACGCGCGCATAGGGGATAAACCCCCTGGGTGCCGGTGGCAGGGAACTGAATTTCACGGTAATATTCGGGAGTACGGCAAGACTTTTAAGATATTCCTGCACAGGCCAGTGCAATGCCCAGTTGGCAACAATGATTTTCACTTTTACGCCGCGGGCGGCGGCATCGCGCACAGCATTGTCAAGGGCAGTCCAGTAACCCCTTGGACCGTAATGTATCAATGCAGATATTGTCATTACCTGAATACGCAGGGTATGTTTTGCCGATTCAATCAGACGGACCAATGCCGGCTGTTCGGTATTCACCCACCTCGGAACCAGGGAAGGCGGGCTGAAAGCAGGAAAGGCCACGGCCACGTTCCCATGGGCATCATGAAGTATTACCGGGTTTCCTTCCGTTACCGGATTAAAAACGGGCGGTTTTACGGCTGCACGCTCCGCACGCGGCAAATCGGGATTTCCGGCAATTTTCCAGTCAAAATTATACACAGCTTCAAATGTGCGGGCAAACCGCCGGTTGTTGATGCGCACGCCAACTTCGTGTATCTCGCTGAGTGCGCGCCAGTCCCAGTTAGGGCTTCCTACAAAAACAATGCTGTCATCCACAATGAAATATTTCGCATGAAGCACACCGCCCGTCAGGCTGTCAACGGGAAGAATACGAATTTCCAGGTTCGGAATGCCCCGTAAAGGTTCAATACTTCTTTGGCTTTCGCGGTAAAAAGTACGGCCTATCAAAATACGCACCTTCACCCCGGCCCGTGCCCGTGCCACCAAAGCATTTATTATCGGTTCCAGTGCTTCACCCGGCTTGTTGGTAATATAAAAAGCAGCGATGTCGATGCTATGCTTTGCCCTGCGGATCATATGAAGCCAGACTTTTCCGGTCCGTGGAATGCCGGGCTGCCCGTAAGAAGTAGCCTCGGGAACACTTTCCACAATCTGAAAAGTGGTATCGGCAGGAGCTGCATTTGCAACATCGGTAACCAGGGCAAATGATAAGATTGCTAAAACAAAAATAAATTTGAAACGTCTCATTTCTTTCTTCTTTTTATAAAAAATTTATTTTACAGTCTGTCAGAAACTAAAATCAGGAAAAAGACACCTTTAAACGGCCTTTCTATTGTTTTTTCGCATGGGCTTTTCTGTACAGCCGCATTTCAGCGATAAATTTTTCTGCAAAGGCTTTGGAAAGTGGTGCCAGCGTATCCATGCGCTCCGGATGCCATTGTACAGCCATTAAAAAACCTTTCCCTGTTGTATCGGCCCACTGGATGGCCTCGGCCAGACTGTCTGCCGAACGTGCATCTACCTGTAATCCTTTGCCCAGCTTGTCAATGCCCTGATGATGGTTGCTGGTTACCATTTCGCTGTCAACCCTGCTGATGGCATAAAGTTCAGAATGTTTGTTAACGTAAACTTCATGAAAACAATGTCTCCAGTCTTTTTGCCGGTGAATGACTTTTGTGCCGATGTCTGTTGGCAAATCGGTGTACAAAGTACCTCCCAATGCCACATTAATAATCTGTATGCCGCGGCAAATGCCAATAACAGGCATTTTCATGTTTATGGCTTCATGGATAACTGCCAGTTCAAGGCTGTCGCGATGCCGGTCGGGCGGGCCACATTTGTCTATCTGATCCAGTTTTCCGTAAAGTCCGGGATAAATGTCGCCACCCCCTGTACACAAAAGGCCATCACAGGTCTTTAGTACTTTCATGGCCGAGTCAACCGTCATAGGATACAAGTTAACCCACTGAATAGTCGAATCATAGCGATGTAACCAATCGCGGTAAGTTTGTTTGTCCTTATTCGGTTTAATTTTGCTGATAGCCACTTTCAGTGGCACATTTTTCTGTTGAACGTGCTGCGTACAACCGGAAAAAAGAAACCCGGCAAGCAGCAAAAGAACAACTGATGTCAATTTGAATTTTTTCATGACCTATGGTATTTTTCAAGGCGAAAGGTAGTAATTTTTTACCATGTTAATATATTCTTTTGTGAAATTTCCCTTTTCATCCCGTATCATCAATTTTTCGGTTTTTACACTGCTTTCAGATAACCCGAGCAGAAGGTTAATGCGGTTCGGTTCTTTGCATGGTTTTGGGAAAATGAGCATTTGGCCTTGTAAATACAATCCTGATTTTAAAGCAAGTTGCAGAAAAACTTTGCTTTCTTTGTAAGGCAGCACAAGGGCAAAACGACCTTTCGGTTTCATCAGGCGCATGGCCACATTTATCAGTTGGCTGTAGCTTAACGAATCTGCATGCCGGGTAAACTGCCGTTTTTTTTGCTTTGGCCGGTAATCGTTGATAAAAAACGGAGGGTTGCTAATGATCAAATCATACTTTTTTCCGGCAGGAGGGTCAAACCGGTTGACATCTGTATGATAGGCTTGTAACCTTTTGGCAAAAGGTGAGTTGGCAAAATTTTCAGCAGCTTCTTCAAAAGAAGCTGAATCCAATTCCACGGCATCCGCTTTTATGGTTGCGTTGCGTGCAGCCAGCAACAGCGGTATTATCCCACACCCGGTTCCCACATCCAACACATCTTCCGTCCCGTGCAGGTTTGTCCAGATAGCCAGCAGAACAGCATCGGTGCCCACTTTCATGGTTGACCGGTGATGAAACAGGCTAAACTGTTGAAAATGAAACGGCCGTGTGTCAGGAGAAATCATTTTAACTGTTTAAATAAATGTCCAGCAGACCATCCGGCGTTTTGATGAACATGGTCTTTTTTATGCGATCGAGCTGCAGGATTACCTCTTCGCTTATGGGGATCAACACTTCTTTATCATCATGAAACACTTGTATCACCGGCTGGGCCGGATAATCAAGAATATCTTCGATTACCCCCACCGGACCAAATTTTTCATCTACCACTGAGAAACCCTTTATTTCGTGAAAATAGAATTTATTTCCGGTCAGCGGAGGCAAAACGGACAGAGGGAGGTATATTTCTTTTTTTACCAGTTCTGCAGCCTGCTCAGCAGATTCGACATCCTGAAAATGAACAATAAGTTTGTTGTTTTTCAGAGAGCTTTCCTCAATAAAATACGGGATCAGGTTTCCGCTGACATTTAAAAAGACCATTTCCAGTTTTTCGTAAGCGGACGGATCATCCGCATCAATAAAGGCCACCACTTTTCCATCGTAGCCATGGGTTTTTGTAATCAATCCAAGGTAGAAATAATCTTTAAAAATATCCGGTTTCATAATATTCCGTTTTTATTCCCTGACAAAAATAGAGAAAAGGAACATAAAAAAAGTCCGGTGCATGCACCGGACTTTTTAATCCTCAAGATAAGCTGCTTATTCTTTCCCTTCAGCTTTGCTATCTTCCTTATTTTCTTCGGCATCGGTAGTTTCTTCCTTTGCTTCATTACTGACTTCTTCCTTCTTTTCAGCTTTCACTTCTTCGGCAGTTTCAGCCTTCTCTTCCTCTCCGGCGGCTTCCCTGGCAGCAGCAGCTTCTGCCTCCATTTCAACAGCCCGTTTCTTGGCCAGTTCGGCTTCACGGGCCTCCCGGATTTTAGTTTCAGCTTCAAGCTGCGCTTTTTTCTTGTTTCTTGATTTTTCTTCCAACCCGCTTATTTTGGCAGCAATTTTGGCTTCTTTTTCTTTTAACCAAGCTTGAAACTTCACTTCTGCCTGCGCCTCATCAAAAGCACCTTTCTGAACACCTTTCATCAAATGATACTTATACAAAACCCCTTTGTAAGACAGGATTGCCCTTACCGTATCGGTAGGCTGGGCCCCTTTTTGCAACCAACTCAGGGCAGCATCAAAATCAATATTGATTTCAGCAGGATTTTTTGTGGGATTATACATCCCGATCTTTTCAATGTATTTTCCATCACGTGGTGCACGACCATCCGCAATCACAATATGGAAATAAGGGCTTCTCTTTTTCCCATACCGTTGCAATCTCATTTTTACTGGCATAACAGTCTAATTTTTAAATAAATAACGTTCTAATAAATTGGTTGCAAATATCTGATTATTTTTTTAATTAAAAAAACTTTTCTGAAAAATTATTTTAAGCAACTTTCGTTAATTGGGTTAATTCCTGTTTTAATCAAAAAAATGAGACATTTTCAAAACTACTGCACTAATTATTGCTTCTTTAAACCTTTCCGGTTAATCTTCACCCGTTTCAGTACCAACATATTGATCGGGTTTATTCCCAAACCGGTCACGTCTTTTTGGACAAAACGCAATACTTCATCATAGTATAAAATTACCACAGGAGCATTTGCCATCACAAGGCTGTCCATAGCCCTGTAAAGTTTTCTGCGCTTTTTGCCATTGACCATTTTCAAAGATTTCTCATACATCTTGTCAAAAACAGGACTGGAAAAATGGGTATAATTAGGCCCATCGGGAGTAAAATTTTTAGAATAAAACAGAGACAGGTAATTTTCTTCATCCGGATAATCGGCGATCCAGGAAGCCCTGAAAAACGGCAGCTTTGCCTGGGCTTTCATTTCGCGCAGGGTTCCAACCGGCATCACATTGATATGGGCATCAAAACCTATGTCATTAAGCCTGGCCTGCACATATTTGCACAAATCCACATACGCCGATGTAGTGGCCAGCGTTATGGGGGGGACAGGATGGTTCATATTAAACCCGGCCTGTTTCAACAATGCTTTTGCTTTGGCAGGATTATAACTGTATCCGTAACGGGCATGGACATTATAAGCAGGCAAGCCGGGAGGGATAATTCCTTTGTTTCCCGGAATACCAATTCCGTTGCGCAGGTATTTGATCATTTTTTTCCTGTCAATGGCATAATTGATGGCCTGTCGAATGGCCTTTATCCGCAAAGGGCTGTGTTTTACAATCTTCAGGTTCGTGTCTACCAATATGCCAAGATACTCGGTATTGAGATAAGGTGCTTTTAATAATTTGATACGGCCCCTGTATTTATGCCGCAATTGACCGGTACGTGTCAGTACCTCATTTCGGTAAGATGGGTCGATTCCGGAAATAAAATCCAGTTTTCCTTTGGTGAATTCGAGAAAAGCAGTCATCTTGTCACGTAGAAAAGAAATGGCCACTGCATCAAGATACGGCAAACGGTGACCTGTGCTGTCACGTTCAAAATAATCAGGATCTTTTTGCAATACCATTTTGACACCTTCCACCCAATTTTTCAGGAAAAAAGGCCCTGTCCCCACCGGATGTCTCCTGAATGAATTTCCATAGAACGTTACCGCTTCATGCGGAACCACATCGCAGTATTGCATAGTAAGAATTCCAAGAAAAGGGGGAAAAGAGTGTTTTAATTTGATTTGCAGGGTAGTATCGTTTAAAGCTTTAAAAGCCTTTCCGGTCGGGGTATTGGCCACATCGTCAAAAACCCAGCTTCCGGGCGAACCGGTTTTGGGATTGACCAGTCGCCGAAAACTGTAAACGAAATCGGAAGCAACTACGCGTCGTTTTTTTCCGTGAAAAACAGGGTCGTTATGAAAGTATACATCTTTTCTCAAATAAAAAGTATAGGTTTTGCCATCCGGAGAAATATGCCAGCTTTTGGCAATGGCAGGTCGTACATGCAGCCTGGCATCCAACTGTACCAAACCGTTATAAAGCTGGTTACATACCCAGATATGCGGTTGGTCTTTAGAAAAAGCAGGGTCTAAATTGACAAGTCCGGCTGCATCATTATACCGAAAAATCATTTTTCCGGGATGGCGATGTGCCGGCTGACTACACGAAGTCCCCAAAAAGGCCATCACTGGTAACAAAAGAAAAAGAAGATAACGAAAACGCATATTGATAATAATTTGTTCTAATTTTACAAAGGTTTTGTTTTATGTATATTCTATTTAAGAAACCATTCTCTTTAATCCAAGATAAACTTTTTTTAATATTTCTTTTACCTGCGGTTCTTTCTCTATTTTAAAAGCTGTTTCAACATCAGAAAGAGCATATGTATATTCGGTTTCCAAAAGGTAGCCGGCAGCAGTCATCCGTACTTTTGGTGAAGTACTGCGCAAAAGTCCGACAGCCCAACGAAATGAAGGCCTCGAATAAATGGAACCTAAATTCTTTAATGCCTGTATCACAGTTTCATCATTTTCGCTGAACAATTTCCAGAAATTGGATTTCTCGTAAGCAACAATCTTTTGGGTGTAAAGTACTTCATGGGTATATTGCTCAGGTTTGACAATTTTTTTTATATAGGGAATCAAAGGTCGGTTTGCAACGAAGCGCGCCATGCGGGGGACAATCCATCGCATACCCGGTGTAGCTTCGGGATGGCCCACAGAAACAATCACTTTGCCTTCTCCGTAAGGCATAGTAAAAAAGGCAGGTTTGCCCGGCGAAACGCCTTTGGGATCAAGGGGATTGCAAACAATATCGGTAGTAATAGTTGCAAGGACGGTAACGGGATTTTGCTTCGGAATCTGGTATAGAGGGCCATCGTAATATTGATAATAAGCAATATTGAGCCGGGAAAGCTCAGGAAATATTTTTGCCCCTTCCTGATTTATTTTAAAACCAATGAGGGCCCTGCCACGATCATAATGATCACGAATATCGGGTGCAGGAACAATCTGCAGACTGGGATAGCCCGGTGTTGTGGAAAACAGATAACCCCCGGCACAAATTCCTACAAGCCCGTGATTTTTTTGCCGGCCAAAGGCTTTTACTTTTTCAGCCGCCCGCAAACCCATGTTATTGTATTCCTGACTGGCACTGCCACCAGGGAAAACCAAAACATCCAGGTTTTTCAATACCCCGTTCATAATGTCTGTGGCAGAAACCTCATGCGGATGAATGCCAGTATCTGTTTTCAGCGCTTCCACAGTTTCAACAACACAAACAGGACTGGCGCCATTGCCACTGAAAACACCTACTCTCAGTTTTGTATTTTCCTTTTTCCGCATTGATTTCTTCCCTGTTACAACACAAACAAAAAGCAATATACCCATGACCGGGTACAACACTCAACTCATTGTAAAAATTCTGATTTTATTGTAAGCCAAAATGTTTTTTGTAAAAATTACGCACCTGATCATCAATTTGTCCGTACAGGGCATTTAGCTCTTTTTGGTTCACTTTATCTTTCGCGACCCATTTTTTTATGACAGCCTTGCTTTCGGTTATCAATTCATTATCAAGGGGTTTCAATACCTGTAAAATACCTGTTTTGTCAGCATTGAGCAAGGCATTAACATTCATATAATATTTGCTGCTGGCGCCCCATTGATAAGTAAAACAGCGCTTTTTCAGCATGAGGGCAAAATGACAAAGCGGGGCATCTTTTATCTTTTTATCGTATTTCAAAACAGAAGGGAGGCTGTTCTCTTTTGAAAGTATTACCGGAATGGTTACAGAAGCAAGTGGCCAGCCAAGGTCGGTCCACATAGTGGTAAGCGCGGGATTCTGTCCGGGTTTTACTCCTTGTACCATACACGCTGATGCCGAAATAGAACGGGGAACAAAATCCCTGAACCAAACCATTTTTTCATGTCCTGCCGGCAAAGAAACATATTTCCAAAGGTTGGTACCCGTAAGCGAATGGTGCAGGTTTTTAGTAGCTTTTTGCATAATGGTCCTGATGGTAATCCCCCCGTTTTCAACAGCGTTTTTCAAGACTTTCTGGGTACTGGCATAACGAATATAACCTCCTCCCTGACCCGGTGTTCCCATAAAAGAATAATTTGTCCGGATGAGGTAACCGTTGGGGGCAACAGCCGGATTGTTGGCATCAAATTTGTAGAATTTATAATCGCCTACTTCAAAATAAGCGGCACCCCCTTCGGCATCAATTACACCAAAGTTGGATTCCAGCCGGGTAGGTTTTGGAAGACTCTCCAACAATTTCTCAAAATCATTTACCGTTGCACAGGTTTGAAGTGCCCGTTTCATTATCCGGCCTTCCATCCCCGATTGTTTTATGGTATCGTGATTGAGGTTGTAACTGGCAGCATTCATAATGGCAAAACCGGCACTATTGTAACCAATCCAGATACTTTTTCCGGTTTTGTCTTTTGAGTTGACCAAACCAACATAAGTGTATTTTCCATCATGGAAAATCATAATCTTGTTGTTTACCGAATAGGTATCCCTGTTTTTCCATAACATGGGACGACCATCTTTGGTAGCTTTTCCCGAAATAACCGCAGTGGTACAGGCAAATCCCGTCATCACGGCAAATAAGAGCAACATGCCCAGGACACTTAACTTTTTTATCATTTTAACAACTTTTTATTGGAGAATAATTCCCCGGTTTTAAAAAATTCTTCCATTCTCTTTTTTGAATATGAACAACAATGCAAAGCCCATCATAATCAAATAAAATAATTGACTAAATTAAAAAAATCCTGAGAAGCAGGAACTGCAAATTTAACCTGAAAAATGAGATAATTCCCCTTATTAAAAATATCCACTTGTTATGTCAGGAATTCTATTTCTTTAAAACCATAAACCCGTTGTTTTCCCTGCCGGTCGGACAGGATAAGTTGTCCATATTGGTTTATTCCAGTAATTT
>JALUYM010000342.1 GCA_027018745.1 Bacteroidales bacterium
TTGGAAAAAATGACGAGGGTAAAACATATGCCTGTTTTCAAACTTTTTGGGCAAGCCGGATATGGTCGTCCCGGGTACGATATGCTCAACAATAATTTTAAAACCTATTACATGGCCGGGGTACGCCTTCACTGGAATATTTTTGACTGGAACCACACGAGAAACGAAAAACAAATCCTGAATATTCAATCTGAAATCGTCCGTACCGAACAACAAACCTTTAACCAATCGTTGCGTGCCGACCTCGAAAAACAACTATCAAACATTCATAAATTCGAAAAGCTTATAAAAACAGATCAGGCAATCCTTCAATTGCAAAAGCATGTGGTAACAGCGGCCGATAACAAGCTTAAAAACGGAACCATCACCACTACTTCTTATTTAATTGAATTGAACAAAGAAGTAAAAGCCCAACTAACCATGCAAGCGCACAAGTTGCAACTTTTGTTTGCTAAATATCAATATTTAACAGCCATTGGAAATTTATAAAAAATTTAAAAATATGAAATTCGTAAAAAGAAACAGCTTTCTCTTGCTGGCCGGCCTGGTAATGATCTTTTTATCTTCGTGTTCAAAACAGGGTAACCTGGCGGATGGATATGGCAATTTTGATGCCCATGCCGAAGTTATTGTTTCTTCCCAAACAATGGGCCAACTGTTGCAGTTTAACGTGGAAGAAGGCGATTATTTGAAAACCGGCCAAATAGTCGGGCTGGTAGATACCACTCAACTTCATCTGAAAAAAGAGGTGATGATGAATCAAAAGAAAGTGGTAGCCTCTAAACTGGACAACATCAATGCCAATATAGCCGTGGAACGGCAACAGTTAAAAAATAATGAAATAACCTTGCGGCGCATCCAAAACTTATATCGCAGCAATGCTGCCACCAAACAACAATTGGACAATATTAACGGGCTGGTGGCATTAACGAGGAAACGAATCGAGGCAACCCGGACACAAAAAAGAAACATTTATACGCAGTTGAAAAGTATCAACGCCCAAATTGCCGAGATAAATGAAAGCATTCAGCAAAGTTTGATTACCAATCCTGTGGCCGGTACGGTTTTGGTGAAATATGCCGAAAAGGGCGAATTGGCAACCCCTGGTAAACCATTGTATAAAATTGCCAATCTGAAAACACTTGAATTAAAAGCTTATGTGAGTGGTAGTCAATTAAGCCATATTAAAATCGGACAAAAAGTTAAAGTGTATTATGATAAAAATAAAAAATCTGATAACGAAATAGATGGAACAGTGTTATGGATTTCTTCACAGGCTGAGTTTACGCCCAAAACCATTCAAACTAAACAGGAACGGGTCAACCTGGTTTATGCGGTAAAAATTAAAGTGTCCAATGCCAACGGTGCGTTGAAAATTGGTATGCCGGGCGAGTTCAGAATTATCTCACAACAAAGTAAATAGTGCGATGTTGTATTTTATTTCAAAAAATAATTAATTTTATGCTGTGAATCACGATGATTCGGAAAAGTATTTATTCATTAAAAATTTTTGAGCGATGAAAATTTCAGGTATTGCAATTTTGCTGTTGGGATTATTGATAACCCCGTTTACCCCCTTGCAGGCACAAAGTGTGAAAGCCAATGACATTCTTGGTGTTTGGCTGACACAGGACAAAGATTCCCATGTGGAAATTTACAAAGTAGGAAATAAATTTTTTGGTAAGATTGTTTGGCTCCAGGATCCCATTGACAGTATTACAGGTAAACCCAAACTGGATGATAAAAATGAAAACCCCAGTTTGCGTAACAGACCTGTTATGGGATTAAAATTATTAAAGAATTTTGTTTTTGATGGCGACAATGAATGGGAAAATGGTACCATATATGATCCTAAAAAAGGGAAAACCTATAGTTGTTACATTAAATTTCCAAATGAGAACAATAAAAACAGGATAAAAATCCGTGGCTATATTGGATTTAGTCTGCTGGGAAGAACTGTTTACTGGACACGTGTTGTCAAAAAGTAGTTTTTTGACAGGCTGACACAGAGATCGGCCTTCAGGGAGTCTGACAAGTTTGATTTAAAATTTTTTTTCATTTTCTGATAAAAACAAAATCAGGGAAAAAGGAGTGGTATGTCTGTAACTATCAACATAAAAAATCTGGTAAAATCTTATAAAAAGGTTGAGGCACTGAAAGATATAAGCCTTATAATAAAGCCAAACGAGCTTTTTGGGTTTATTGGTCCGGATGGTGCCGGCAAAACAACCCTTTTTCGGATTCTGACCAGCTTGATATTACCAGACAGCGGTTTGATTACCGTCGACCAGTGGGATGTAATACGCGATTTTAAAAATATTCGGAAAATAACAGGATATATGCCCGGACGGTTTTCGTTGTACATGGACCTTACCGTTCAGGAAAATCTGGAGTTTTATGCCAAATTGTTTGGTACCAATATTCAGGAGAATTACGACCTTATAAAAGATGTTTACGAACAAATAGCTCCTTTTAAAAACAGAAGGGCTGGTGCTTTATCGGGCGGTATGAAACAAAAATTAGCCCTTTCCTGTGCTTTGATACATAAACCAAGGCTTCTGGTCCTGGATGAGCCTACAACCGGGGTGGATGCTGTTTCACGAAAAGAATTCTGGGAACTGCTCAAAAAAATGCAGAAGAAAGACATTACCATTCTTGTTTCTACTCCGTACATGGATGAAGCTGCCTTGTGCGACCGGGTGGCACTCATGCAATCCGGAAAGCTGCTTTCACTGGATACCCCACAGCAAATCATCAATGATTTTAAGGGAAACCTGTTTGCCATAAGAACGGAGAAAATGTATACTTTGCTAAACAGCCTGACGGCTTTTGATGCCGAAATGCAGGTTTACAGGTTTGGTGAAAGCCTTCATTTATCCACCAGCCTTAATCCATCAGAAGCAAAAGAAAAGATTACCCGGTACCTTACGGAAAAAGGATATCGTGAGATTTATATTGAACAGGTAACACCTGTTATTGAAGATTGCTTTCTTGCTTTAATGAACAAAACAATAGTCTCATGAACGACAGCAGGGAGAAAATAATAGAAGTTTACGATCTGGTGAAGAGGTTTGGTCACTTTGAGGCAAACAAGCATCTCACATTTGATGTTTACAGAGGGGAAATATTTGGTTTTCTCGGTGCCAACGGGGCCGGAAAAACCACCGCCATGAAAATTCTTTGCGGCTTGTCGAAACCAACCTCAGGATCGGTAAAGGTAGCCGGCGTTGACGTAAACCGGCATCCGGAGGCTGTCAAAAAACGGATTGGCTACATGAGCCAGTTTTTTTCTTTGTATAACGATTTGACGGTAAAAGAGAACTTTCGCTTTTATGGCGGGGTGTACGGTTTGGGGAAAAAAGAGATTCAACAACGTACCCGGTATTTTCTGGATAAACTGAATATGCAGGGTTACGAAAGTATGCTCTTACGCAATATACCGTTGGGATGGAAACAAAAACTGGCTTTTTCGGTAGCCAGCATTCACCGTCCGGATATTATTTTTCTTGATGAGCCTACCGGCGGAGTGGACCCTATTACCCGGCGCCAGTTTTGGGAAATGATTTACGAAGCTTCTGAAAACGGCACAACGGTTTTTGTTACCACACACTACATGGACGAAGCGGAGTATTGTGAACGGGTTTCCATCATGTCAGAAGGGGAAATAAAAGCGTTGGGACGTCCCCGCGAACTGAAAGACAGATATGGCGTGAAAAACATGAACGATGTGTTCCTGCGTATTGCAAGAAATGTGGAATAAAAAAAGAAACCATGTGGGCATTTGTTAAAAAGGAGTTTTTATATATATTTCGTGATTACCGCACCATGATCATCCTGTTCGGTATGCCGCTGGTACAGATCATGCTTTTCGGTTTTGCCATTACCAATGATATAAACAATGCCCATATTGCAGTCCTCGACAATTCGAAAGATGTGGTTACCCGTGAAATTACACAAAAGTTGTTGTCTTCGCATTATTTTATTCTGGACCGCTATTTGAAATCATATCAGGAAATTAAACCGGCTTTTCGGCGGGGCGAGATCAAAGAAGTGGTTGTATTTCAGAATGATTTTGCCAAAAAGATAAAAACCGAAGGCAAAGCCCATATACAGTTGATTTTGGATGCTTCGGACCCCAATACCGCCAATATTTTAGATGCTTACACAAAAGGTATTATCAATACATATGTTTTTCATAATTTGCTTCAGGGGAGAAAAATTCCCTTGCATATTAATGTGCAAAACACCATGCTTTACAACCAGGAACTGAAAAGTGTTTTTATGTTCGTTCCCGGTATTATCACAGTGATTCTTATGCTGATATCAGCAATGATGACATCCATAACCATTGTAAGGGAAAAAGAGCTGGGAACCATGGAAGCCCTGTTGGTGTCACCGGTCAAACCGGCGATTATCATTATTGGTAAAGTAATTCCCTATGTTGTATTATCTTTTATCAACCTGGTGATTATTTTGCTTTTATCGCAGTTTGTATTTGGCATGCCCATACGTGGAAGCGCGCCCCTGTTGCTGGCCGAAAGCCTTCTATTCCTCATCATGTCCCTTTCTTTGGGAATACTCATATCAACAGCAAGCAAAACACAACAACAAGCCATGATGCTCTCTATGTTTGTTTTGATGTTGCCCACCATTCTGTTGTCCGGTTTTATTTTTCCAATAGAAAACATGCCGTTGGCTTTAAGGCTTTTAAGCGACATCATGCCCGGGAAGTGGTTTATCATTATTATCAAAAATATCATGCTGAAAGGTGTCGGGATTGCTTACTTCTGGAAAGAAACACTGATTATTTTAGGAATGACCATTGCTTTCGTTGTGATGAGCATTAAACGGTTTAACATTCGGTTAGATGAATAATTAAAGTACAAGACATTGAGAACGATACGCTACATATTACAAAAAGAGTTTATCCAGATATTCCGGGATAAATCGATGCTGCCGATCATTATCCTGATCCCTGTTTTGCAGTTACTGGTCTTGTCTTATACAGCGACTTTTGAGATTAAGAACATCCGGCTGGTGGTGGTTGATCACGATCATTCAACCGATTCAAGAAACCTGATCAATAAATTTTCCGGTTCCAGGTTTTATAAATATCTGGGAGAGGAAAGTTCTTACAAACAGGCTGAAAATGATATTGCTGCCGGAAAAACCGATCAGGTACTTGTGATTGAACCTGATTTTGAAAAAAAACTGATAACCGAAGGAAACGCCAGTGTCCAGGTCGTTACTGATGCCATTAACGGCAGTGCTGCCAGTCTCATGGCGGCTTATGCTGTATCCATTATTCAGGGTTTTAATGAAAATATTGTGGTTCATAAGTCCCCCCTGCATTATCACGGGCTTCCCATTGACGTTTCTTCCTTGTTTTGGTACAATCCCGAATTGAATTATATTACATACATGGTGCCGGGTATCCTCGTGCTGCTCATCACCATTATTGCCATGTTTTTATCTTCCATGAACATTGTGAAGGAAAAAGAGCTGTCAACCATTGAGCAGCTGAATGTTACCCCAATACATAAACTTGAGTTCATTGCCGGAAAATTGATCCCGTTTTGGATTATTGCCATGGTTGATCTGGTGATTGGCCTGCTGCTGGCCCGGTTTTGGTTTGGGATAATTATCGTAGGCAGTCCGCTTTTGCTTTTGTCGGTTGCCGCTGTTTACCTGGTGCTGGTGCTGGCGTTGGGTTTGTTTGTCTCTTCCTTAACGGAGACCATGCAGCAGGCCATGTTTATCTCCTGGTTTGTTTTGGTTATTTTTATTCTGATGAGCGGCCTTTTTACCCCCATAGAAAGTATGCCTGTGTGGGCACAGCAACTGGACAAGTTCAACCCGCTTGCCTATTTTGTGAAGATCAACCGCATGATCATGTTGAAAGGGGCTGTTTTTAATGATTTTCGCAAAGACTTTTTCATTTTGGCCGGATATGCCGCGGCCATGCTTACCTTTTCCATATTGAAATACCGGAAAACGAGCGGGTAGTATCAGTTATCCTTCATTTCCACTTTTGCCCAAAAGGCTGTTTTGTTTTCGTGATCTTTGACACCCCGGATGTATCCCGTATTTCCTTTGCTTTTTTGAAAAGAAACCGTATCGCCCAGCAGGCATTCCTGAAAATAATTGAAAGAAATAAAAGCTACAGCGTTGTTTCCGTATATTTCATAAATGGCGTCTGAAAGCCAGTCGAAATACTTCCCTGCGTTGGCGTGCCCGTTCATGTCCATATCGGAGTAACGAACGGTTACTGAAAACAGTTCTTCAAACTCAAGTTGCGGGTCCAGTTTAAAAAAAGGTTTTTCCAGACTGACTTTCTCCGTAAGATAATCGTATAAATGAGAAAGGCTGCTCATGCGACGAGGCCGGCGGGTTTTCAGGTTGATCACCGACCATTCTGATGTGGCTGTTCCCAACAAGTCATATTTTTCATCCCGGATTTCAAATTCACGAAATGCGGTTAGTGCCCTCACCCGGCTGGGCCATGTCAGTACACTGTATTTTTCTTTCCATGCAGGAAAGCGGTTGATTTGCATATTGATCCGGAACAGCACCCACGAAAGGTCCTCTTTGCTGGTATCACTAAACCCGAAACCGAGATGTTCGGCATGGTTTACGGCGGCCTGGAGCAGATAGCGATCCAGCGCCGTTAAGCTCAAATGATTATCAATGTTCGCGTCTTCCCAGGAAACTTCGTGATACTCCTCCCAGATTTTCTTTTTATCCTGTGTCATAATTTTTTACAATTCTCCTGCCAGCAAATTTGCCTCAGCCAATAATTTATCAATCTTGTTTTCGGGCCATCCCATTTCCTTTAAAAGGGGAACATTTTCTTTCAGGTCCCTGCAAAGGACGACCCCTTTTTCCAGCAAATATTGTTTTTCGGCAATTTTTAACTGGCTCAGGCTGGTAACCGGATGATAGCCTGAACGGTCTATCCAGTCTTTCAGGCTGTTGCCTGCAGGATAATCCCACGACACCAAACGCAGGCCTGCACATTCGGCATAGCGGATAGCATCTTCCGAAAAACGGGTGTTGGTGGCAACCATCCCAAAATATTGCCTGTTATCATCGGGTTGCGCCAGTTTCCATGCAGCTGCCACATCCCTGAAACGTGATTCTATGTACAGGACGACTTTTACATCGCAGTTTCGTTTGCTGTCGCTGTGAAACTTGCACTCTATCAGGACTTGTTCCTGTTGGTTGTGGGCCACCACATCCACTTCATGTTCCACACATTTTCCCCGAATGTGCATGTTCACCATGGATTGGTAACCTCTTGACTCCATAATCTTCCCCATGAATTTCTCGAAAGGATAGCCCGAAGGCCCCAGCTCCATAATGGCTTTTTTTAACCGGTAACGTCCGGCTGAGTGCCGGGAACTTTTCTTCAGGATACGGTAAGCGGTTTGATATATCTTATGGGTGCTTATCCCCTGGTACAAGCTCTTTTTTACAGCTGCCAGCGCTTTTTCCACTTCAAGAGTCCCTGCACCGGAGTTTTTCAACGCTGTCCGCAGTTTGTTTTCTTCGAAAGGAACACGGTCTCCATTTCCTTTGATTACATAAATTGGTTCACTGTTCATATTTTATATGATTTGGGGATAAAACTACAAAATATCGGCCATAACCCGGGTTCAAAGTGTTTAAACTAATTATCTTCATCTTCGGCAAACCATTCTGCATAACTCGTTGTTGTTTCGCGAAGGAACATGTGCTTTAAAACAATGTTTTCGGGAAGCCGGGCTTTGATTTTTTCCACAAAATCGATCAACATCATCTCGCTGGTAGGATTATACCCTTTCAGGATAATCCTGTCGAAATTATTTTTTAGTTCTGTAAGCAGATTTTCAGGCATTTTATTGTAAAGGACAAGCGCGTGATCGTATTGGTCCACAATTTCTTCTTTGACAATCTTTTTCAGATCGCCGAAATCCATGATCATACCCAGTTTGGGGCTTCTTTCATCAGTAATGGGTTTCCCGGCAATGGTTACTTTCAGTTCATAAGTATGACCGTGAATATTCTTACAGAGGCCATCGTATCCTTTCAGGGCATGAGCCATCTCAAACCGGAAGGTTTTGGTTATCCGAACAATTTTTTGATTATTCATTGGTTAGGGATTGTGTTGATAATTTTGTATTGTCCACAGGTCGTTTTCCCCCGGGATAAAGACCTGTTCAGAAGATGCTTGTTTAAAAATTGAAACATATTGGGTTTAAAAATTATACAAAAAGAAAATAGAAAGAAATGGCCATAAGCAGTCCGCCCCCTACCATGTACAGGAACGAAATGGCCGGCAGGGCCAGTTTTTTGTTCTTTATCAGGGCAAACAGGATTGAGAACGCCAGCGAAAATATGGCCAGGTAAATTATATCTTTGGCAAGGCTCACCGGAAGGTAATAAAATAAAATACCGGCTAAAAAATTATTTACGGCCTGGGCAATGGCAGGTAAAATGTAAGTTGAGCTTTTCCCGATCATATATGTCCGTTCTCCTTTGCGAACTTTAAAAGCTTCCATGTTGAAACGTACGGCAATGAGAAAAAATCCCACAAGCAGCACGTATTTTTTCATGTGGACCAAAAGATGCATAAATTTGTCCCCCAGCCATACGCCCAGTAAAAAAAGCAGTAACTGCCCCAATACCAATAGTAAAATACCGCTCAGAAGGCGCAAAAAAGGGGCTTTGCCCACATCCATTCCCACTGCAACAGGCATAACCTGGAACGATAGTACAAAAAGAATGATAATGGATACAATGATCATACAAACTGTTTTCAGCAAAAGTAATACCTTTTTGGAAGATGCAGAATATTTCCTGTCCCTTTCCCCGGCTGTTGTGAAAGTAAAATTTCCCGGTTTTTCTATATTATGCGATAAAAATTAGTGAAAACATTTTGGCTTTGTCCGCTTACGGATTATTTTTACTTTTACCATTTGCGGGAAGCCAGGCGGGTTTCCTGTAAACATATTGTAAAACAGGAACTTAATAAAGGAGAAGATGTCAGGGGATTATAAGTTTTATTATCAATGCAGCGATTGTGGAAAGGAATACAGCGCAGAGGATGTGCGTTATCTCTGTCCGGATTGTG
>JALUYM010000343.1 GCA_027018745.1 Bacteroidales bacterium
ATTCATTTTTCCCTATTCAATCATTCTATTGCAATAACATGAATTCTAACTCGCCTGCGGCGAGATGGAATTCGGGTAATTAGTGTAATTCGTTGATAAAAACCAACGAATTACACTAATTTAACGAATTATGGTTTTCCTTCATGCCTTTGGCATGAAGGAAAACCGTTTAACAAATATTTTTTTAAACAAAAATAACAATTGAATTTTAGATGTAATTTATTCTTTTAGAGCATCTTATCGGGAATAAAACACCCTGAACTTTAAACAACTTCATGATGTAAAAGGTAATGTGCAACCTTTAAAAAGAGGAATGTTTTTTTGAAAGCAGTTTTTTTAAAGAAGTAACCCGTGGTTTTCCAGAAGATATTGCATTTGCCGTTGAAGGGTGACCGCAGCTTTCCCAGCTTTTTCAGCAAAATCTTTTTCGGAAGAAACATAGAGTATTCCCCGCGAGGAGTTCACCAGCAACCCACAGTGATTGTTCATGCCGTAACGGGCTACCTCTTCTATGCTGCCTCCCTGGACCCCTGCGCCGGGAACCAGTAAAAAATGTTCCGGTACCAGCTGGCGGATTTTTTGGAGTTCTTTCGCCCTGGTGGCACCTGCCACATACATTAGCTGATGATGGGTGCCCCATGTAAGGGATGTTTGTATCACTTTTTCAAACAATTTTTGTCCATCCTTGTTTTCAAGATACTGAAAATCAGAAGCTGACGGATTGGATGTTAGTGCCAGCAGTACGGCCCATTTCCCATTAAATTGCAAAAAGGGTGTTACTGTATCCTTTCCCATGTAAGGGGAAAGGGTGACGGCATCTACGTTCAGCTGTTCGAAAAATGTCCGGGCGTACAGGGCGGAAGTATTGCCAATATCGCCCCGTTTAGCATCAGCAATGAGAAAGACATTCGGGCTTTTGTTGCGGATGTAGTCGATGGTTTTTTTCAGGCTTTCCCAGCCGGCAGCACCCAGCACTTCATAAAAGGCCAGATTGGGTTTATAAGCTACTGCAAAAGGAAGAGTGGCATCGACAATGGCACGGTTAAAGGCAAACACAGGATCTTTTTCGGAAAGGAGGTGCTTTGGGATCCGGGTTATATCCGTATCCAGCCCTACACAAAGGAAAGAGCGCTTTTTTTGTATTTGGCTGAAAAGCTCTTCGTATGTCATCACTTATGAAAGAATAAAATTTAAAAATTCCACATCCAAACATCTCACATCTCACATCTTACATCCAAACATCCCCACATCCAAACATTCTCAAAGTTCCTCTTTCAGTCTTTCTGCATTCTCGGCTATCTGTAGTTTGTCGATCAACTCCTGAATATCCCCATCGATAATGGCTTGCAGGTTATACAGGGTCAGCCCGATACGATGATCGGTAACCCGCCCCTGTGGCCAGTTGTAAGTTCTGATTTTTGCCGAGCGGTCGCCTGTGGAAACCATGGTTTTCCGTTTCGACGACATCTCTTCGAGATATTTGTTGTACTCCTGTTCGTACAGCCTGGTACGCAACACTTTCATGG
>JALUYM010000344.1 GCA_027018745.1 Bacteroidales bacterium
GGCAGGGATAACTAACTTTGAATCTACTTTGGGCGGTATTGGCGGACAGCCGGCCAACTTTGTGGATGGAGTTCCGGTAGCCGGTACCGGCGATTACTATTACAACGATCCCAACGATGTGGGGCTTGTCAGCACCGAGGATATGGTGGTAATGATGGATGAAATGGGTATCGAAACCAACCTCGACATAGACCGTATCCTGCGCGTGGGAAAAATCGTGGAAAAAATCGTAGGCCGACGCCTGCGCTCCAAAACAGTCAACCAGGGACGTATTCCCAAATCGATGACCGGAAGGAAATAACCTTCTGCAAAGATTTTCCCGAATTTTGTTTTTTAATCATTGCTTTTATTTATGGAAAAAGTTATACCCTTCCCGAAAAGAATAAAATATCTTACATTGCTCTTTCTTTCTGCTTTATTGATGACAAGTGCCTGCAACCTGACCGAAAGAAAACAACTCGTCGGGCATGTTTATATCATCCGGAAAATTATCCGGTCACCCAAAGATATTGTCAGCATTAAAAGTACACGGGTGATACCATACATATATGCCAATACCTGTACTTTAAACGGACTTCCCGTTTCGGAAAAAAAACAAAAATTCTTCGATATGATGCTGCCGGCAATACTGGTAGCCAAAACAAACCTGGACCTGACACGAAAAGAGGTCGAACGGCTGACAAAGAAAAAGAAACTGGCCCGATGGGAGAAAGTTTACATCAGACAACTCATGAGAAAATTCAAAACAAATAATGTTCATGTACTTATCAAACGGCTTCAAACTTTTCCGGTAAGCATTACCCTGGCCCAGGCCGCCATTGAAAGCGGCTGGGGCACTTCCCGCTTTTTTCTGCAGGCCAACAATCCGTTTGGTATCTGGTCGTTCGATCCGGATCACAACCGGATATCAGCTGATTCCACCCGTAACGGTACCAAAGTTTACCTGCGCCGGTTTGAAAACCTGGAACAGGCCATCAATACCTATTATACCATGCTTGCCACGGCAAAGCCATTTGCTGCTTTTCGCAATGCACGTATGAGGACCAACAACCCCGATACCCTGATTCAAACATTAAAAATGTATTCTGAAAGAAGAGGGGCCTACGTTGATGATTTGTCCCGGGTCATTCGTGTCAACCGGTTAAAACAATTCGACAAGTCTGAAATCGACTCTTCATTTATCCATAAAAGAAAAACACTGAAGCTCTTTCCGGAATAAATAAGGTAACTTTGTCAAGTTGAAGAAACCTTACTATCTGGTGTCTTTGTCATCCTTCGCTTCGCTCAGGATGATGATTTTCCCATAAATTACAAAACCCGGCGAAATGCCGGGTTTTGCAATCAAAGTCATGAAAAGTTACGTCTCTGTTTATCCTAATGTTGAATGATAATCTTCCGGGAGATAACCTGTTTACCGGAAACCAATCTCAGAAAATAAATACCATCCGGCAAATCAAAGGTATTAATCCTGACTTCTTTCAGATACGCTGAATTCACTTTTCTTGTCATCACCCGCATGTTATA
>JALUYM010000345.1 GCA_027018745.1 Bacteroidales bacterium
GTCGTCACCTGTTTTTTTCAGATAATCAGAAAAGGCCTGCAAAACCCCTTTGGTGTTTTTTTTGGGGTCGGTATTTCCGAGAAAAAACAAAAACCGGTCGGGAAGGTGGTAAAGTTTTTTTACCCTTTGCAGCTCTTTTTCATCTTCAATTTTTCGAAAATGCTGACTAACGCCATTGTAAACAGCTACCAGCCTGTCGTCATCCGGAGGAAACCCGAAGAATTTTTTAATGCGTTCTTTTTCAAATTCGGATACAGTAATAATTTTATCACTTTTTTTCACAACCCGCGGGACCACAAAACGCCGGTACATGTTTCCGAATTTTTGATACCACGTACCGCCTTTTTTAAACAGACTGATACTTTCGAGGTAAATAATATCGTGGAGGGTGACCACCAGTGGCATTCCCGGATGGAGCGGAGCAGTATTGCTGGTACAGTGTAAAATGTCGCAGCCTTCCCTGCGGGCAGCTTTGGGTAATGCTATTTGCTCCCATGTCGGATACGGCCCTCCGTTGAGTTCCACGAACCTGAAATTATCTGTTTGATGGAAAATATTGTTGTCTTCATCGGGTTTTATAAAAACAACATATTCGTTTTTTTTATCCAGTTTCTGAAGCTCGTTGATGAGTTCCAGGGCTACCATGTCCATCCCGTGTTTCCTTTTTCTGTAAAGCCGTTGACCTTCTATTGCAATTTTCATTTTTTCTTAAACTTTGGATGAAAATAAGAATGTTTTATCTGAAATGCATTGTAAGTGTGTTTTGTATGCAGAAATTCTTTGTTTCCTTCTTTCAATTTTAATAATGACAAAAACATTAAAACGATTCCTACAGGGAGCCGTGTTAAAGACCACAAGGTACGAAAATTATAAAAATACCGCGGGATAGAAAGGAAAAATACCAACAATGCCATAACGAACAAACCCGATGCCATATAAAATGCTCCTGTTGATGCTGCAAAATAGTAGATGACAGCTATGGCAAATAGAAAACTGATAAGCATGATGCGTGGAGGAAGGATAAATTGCAGGGCTTTGTTGAAAAAATCGATGTTGCCATGCAAGAACAGATCTTTTAATGAAGGCAGGAAACTTTTTCCGAAATAGTGTATTTGTGCTGAAAGCCAGCGTCTTCGTTGTTTTGAGAATATTTTGGCATTGGCTACTTTTTCATCATAAACATAGGCTTCGGGCAGGTATTCTATTTTGTGTTTTTTATGTAACATCCTAACTTCTAATTCTTTGTCGAAACCTCCCACTACCTCTACCTGTTTCATCATCTTTTTAAAATAGCGGTAATCGAAAGCCATGGCCGAGCCGATAAGGGCAGAAGACAACCGGAGTACGCGATGTCCTTTCCTGAAAATGTGATTGTTCATTTCTTCGCTCACTGCATCGAGAATAGCAAAAGGGGTATCCAGGTTTTTGGCTACACGGTGCCCCTGAACGGCAAGGTACCCATCGCAAAAAGCAGTGTTTATGCGGCTGAGAAAATCACGGGCCATGATGTTGTCTGCATCTAAAACGACGACAACATCGTAAATGTCTTCCGTTTGTGACAATGCTGCGTTCAGCGCCCTTGATTTTGTACTGAATTTCAACCTGACTTCAATGACGCGAACGTGAAGTGTCTTTAGTTTGGCTATGGTTTCCCGTTTGAATCCATCCGCTATGATAACAACATCATAATTTTCCGTACCATAATCTTGTTTTAAGGCTTCTTTGGCTACGTCAATGATCACTTCATCTTCGCGGTAACCCGGGATAAGTACGAGTATTTTCCTCTTTTTGGCCGGGTTGTGGTCTTTTCTTTTCAAAGGGAAAAGTCCGGAGAAAGCAAAAAGGAAAAGGTAAATATCAGCAAACGCAAGATAACCAAAAACACACAATTCAATAATATGCCAGATTCGGATCATCATAACATGGGGTTTTCATGGATTTCTTTGGAGAAAATATGCGTTACATGCCAGCCAATGGCACGATAGTAAGCCAAAAACAATGAAATTTTACCTTTGGCGAGGTAACTGAAGGCGTTTTTAGGGATGGCTACAAAAAGCTGATAGAGCAGTGCTATATAATATTCTTTACCGTGGAGGTTCCGTCTCATAAATACTATTCGGTTCCGGTTTAAATAATAAATCTTTAACGTGCTCAGTTTGCCGGTGGTTATTGATTCTTTGTGAAGGACATATGAACTGCCCACATAATAAATTTTGTAACCGGCCCGTAGAATACGTTCACACCAGTCGGCTTCTTCGTAATAAAGAAAGAAAATGTAGGACATGAGTCCGATTTCTTTTACAACGCGGACAGGTACCATCATGGCGGCGCCGTGTGCTGAAGCTGTTTCGCGGTCTTCGTTGTACTGCCCGTGATCTTTTTCACGGTAACCGATGGCCGAATTGCGAATGGTTACTTTATCCATGGGGGTATAACCGGCATATTGAATGGTATCAGGCTGATAAAAAAATTTAATGCGCGGACTAACAGCCCCGATTTCGGGATGGTTTTCCAGTTTGGCTACCAAAGGTTCCAGAAAACCGGGAGGTACTTCAATATCATTGTTAAGCAACATGACATATTCTCCCCTGGCACGCATGAGCCCGTAGTTGTTTCCTGCTGCAAAACCATAATTGATGGGGTTTTGGATAAATACAATGTTGGGATACCGTTTTTTAATAATAGAAGGATCATCCCGGGTGGAGTGGTTATCAACGACAATGACCTCCAGATTGGGATAGGTTGTTTTGTTGAGCGATTCCAGCAGGGCACAGGTAACTTCGGCCTGATTGTAATTGACCGTAATAATAGACACCAACGGATATCGTCTCAACTTTTCTGCCATATCAGTTAATTGTGTTTTATTTTACCCGGATGGGAATGTTCGGTATGTAAAAATTGTTTGGTAGCCCCTTTTATTTTCAGAAGGCTGATAAACATAAGGATAAAGCCTTTTGGCAGGGAAAGAAGGGCTGTAAAAGTATGTTTATTGTAAAACCTTCGCGGGACAGCAAACGCCAGGGCTAAAGTAGTGGCTATGAACAATCCCAGCCACCAGTAAAAATCAGGAACAAAATACTGATGTAAAACAGGGTAGGGCAAGAAATGAACAATGCCGTACAAAATACTGAGAATGAATAAAATACCGCTCAACAGGATACGGGGCGGCTGCACCATTTGCAGCACTTTGTCAAAATAATCGAAATTTCCTTTGGTGATCAATGCCACTATGCCATCCAGAAAATGTGTGCGGAAATAATCAATCTGTGCAGCAATCCATCGACGGCGCTGGTTTACGAAATTATTGGATTCCTGCGTTTTTTCATCGTATATAACAGCATCATGAACGTATTCAATAACTGTATTGTTTTTAATAATTTTTAACTCAACTTCTTTGTCTTCGCCCACTGAATCAACCGTGGCCATGGTTTTCTTAAACAGGGCGTAATCCAGTCCCATTCCCGAACCAATCAAAGCAGAAGAAATACCAAAGACCCGGTGCCCCTTTCTGAAGATATGGTTGTTGATTTCTTCGCTCAACGCATCCAAAATAGCAAAATCAGCATCGAGGTTTTTGGCTGTCCGGTGCCCCTGAACAGCTTTGAACCCTCTGTCGAATGCAGCATTGATTTTTTTTAGGACATCTTTTTCCATGATGTTGTCGGCATCCAGCACAAAAGCCACATCATAATTGTCGCCAATAATTTCCATGCACTTATTAAGGGCTTTGGACTTCTTGCTTACCTCAAAAACAACTTCCACTACACGGATAGGGAGTTTACGAAGGGAATCCAGTGTTTCCCTTTTGAAAGTGTCGGCAATAACGATGACCTCAAATTTATCTTTGGGGTAATCCTGTTGTGTTGCTTTGTGTGCTACATCCACAATAACGGCATCCTCTTTGTATCCCGGAATCAGTACGGCAAACTTCCTGAATTTCGATACTTCTGGCTTTTGTTTTTGTTTGTAAAAGAGGCCGGCTACCGAGAAGATGAAAATATAGAGGGTAGCGCAAAACAAATAAACAAAGAAAGAATATTCAATGATAAACAATATTATTTTCAAGATATCCATAAGCATCAATTTTCTTTCGGTAATTTGGGTAATCCGTGAATATTTTTAAAATGTGTCCAGTGCCACCACAATGCCCTGAAACTGGCTTTTACCAGGTCGGGACGGTTTTTAAGAAGGTAATGCAACATTTGTTTGGGAACAGCTATTATGTTAAGATACAGCATACTCAGCAGCTTGGTGATTCCGTGATTGTTTCGGCGGGCGTAAAGAATACGTCCACGGGTAAGGTAAAAAATCTGAAACGGACTTTCTTTTATGGTGGATATGGATTCTTTGTGTAAGACTAATGATTTTCCCTGATAATAAATCTGGTACCCGGCTTTTTTGATGTGGGCCCCCCAGTCATGTTCTTCGTAATAAAGGAAGAATATTTCTGCCATCATGCCTACTTTTCGGATAACATCCATGGAAACCAGCATGGCGGCACCAAAAATAGAACCTGTTTCGCAGGTAACATCATATTGTCCTTTGTCCTTTTCACCGAAGCCAATGGCAAAATTGCGAATAGTAATAGGATGAATGGGCGTAAACCCAGCGAACTGAAAAGTGTCAGGGGTATGAAAATAATGGATCTTCGGGCTCACCATGGCCACTCGTGGATTTTTTTCCAATACCTCTACTAATGGTTCGAGAAAACCGGTTGGAACTTCTGTATCGTTGTTGATAAACAAAATATATTTTCCCTTACAATAGGGCAGGGCAGCATTGTTTCCCCCGGCAAATCCAAGATTCTTTTTTGTTTGAAGAAAGTGAATTTCAGGATATTTTTCCTGAATAATTTCCGGATGATCATCGGGTGATGCATTATCCACCACAAATAACTCTGTTCTCGGGTAGGAAATCTTGCGAAAAGATTCCAGGAATTCGCAGGTTACCTCCGACTGGTTATAATTTACCGTTATTACAGACACCAAAGGCCAGTTATTTTTCGACATTCCCATTTTGTATTATTGTTAGTCTCTTGGTGCAAACGACCAAGGTGAAATTCCTTGGGCAAGCCTTGCATTATACTCACGTTCAAGTTGTTGTGCCGAAAACATAAATGCCCAGCTTATGTATAACAGAACACCGGTAGGCATCTGTCCGAGCACACCATTCCCATAGGCGGCACCGATAATGCCAAGGTACCCTCCAAGCAGTGCCCCCAGTACATTACTTAATTCTTTGATTTTTACCCTCGCCATGATGAGGTAAAAACTTTTAAAGACTATGTACATAAGAATAAAAAGGTGCAGGATCAGGCCTACCCGGCCCTGTTCTGCCCAAATTTGCACATACCAGCTATCTGTGGCTACGTTGGCAAGAAAGCCCTGTGGAGAGAAACGCTGGCCCCAGTTTCCTGCCGACCCGATTCCGCCCCCAAAGGGTTTGTTCGCAAGGTAGGCCTGTAAAATTTTTCGGTTTTTCAATCTTACCTGATATGAAGCATCTTTTTCCGGATGAAAGGCTGTACGCATTCGCGCAATGGTATAACTGCTGTTGCCAATGTAAGTGTAAGCAAAAAAGACATATAAAATAGCAATTGTAATACCCCCTAAGATCATGACCCGGGTACGTTTCGACAAAATGACAAAAGTAATCCCGCCCAATACCGGCACGATCATAGCTCCCCGTGTACCCGACAGCATCATGCCCCAAAAAGACATGAGGGAAACAAACCAGAAGAAAATTTTGTTTTTCCATCCTTTTAAGGCAGAAGCAATTCCGGCAAAAACGATTCCTGCAGCTCCCTGGGCAGCCCCAAATTGTCCGGCATCGCTAAAAAAGGAAAATATCCTTAGTTTTCCATTGATAACGTGTGTGATATATCCTACGGTATTCAGCCAGTATTGTTCGGCATAGTCAAGGCCGATATATTTTTGTTGTAAACCTTTCAGGGTAGCTAAAAGGGAAAAAACGGCCCAAAATATGAGAAAACCATATAAATGCCGCAACCTGTTGAAAATAAGAAGGGACAAAGGTACCAACAGTAACGGGTAAAGCGAAACGCCCCGCATGGCATAAAACCAGGCTGTATGGCTTAAGGCCTGTGGATTAAAAAACTCTAATACGGAATAGGCAAACCAAATGATAAGCAAATAGACGATATCGCGGTTAAGCAACGAAAAATCTATCTTATCATAAAAATTCCGGAAGAAGACGGCTACAATTGTCAACACCATGAGGGCATCAACACTTAACCCCAATGGAACTCCCCGGATATAACGCGTAAGCCCGATAGCCGTAAAAGCGGCAAACATAATTGAATAGATGCCCAAAACAGGGTGAACAAACAAACGGTTCAGGTAAAAAATAAGCGGAACCAGAAAAAGGAGGGCAATGGCCACTTTCATTCCTCCTTTGCCAATGATGAACCCGAGGATGATCGTTACTACAACCAAAGCAGTAATTACCACCGGATGTTGTAACTTGGCTGCACCCGTTTTATCTTTCAGCGATTCGAGCATATTGAAAATTAAAAGTTAAAAGTATAAAATTTTGACAAACATTTAACTCCTTTTTCTAAAGATGCTTTGGCTAAAAAATAATATACCTCCCTGAAGCAATTTTCTCAGGTGAATATCAAAACTCTGTTTTAGAAAGTGGTACCCCACAAATATTCCGATCAGGGTAAATGAAATGGTAACTACTGCCACTCCTTCCAAAGAAGTGATGACAGAAAAATGATGTGAAACAGTGGCTATCATGTGCAGATTGTGCGTGGGCAAAGAAAACAGGGTCAAAAGACTGGTAGAAAGGGCAACATAGTAAAAAGCAAAAACAACCAGTGTATCGCCAATCACATTGGCTACGGCCATGTAAACCACTTTCAGGAAATTGGACCTCGGCATATTGACACTGTCCAGCGCCACGCCTATAAACCGGTCTAAGGGAAGGAAAAGGCCATAAATAGTAAAAATACGTAAAATGCCCGTTGTGGACTCATAGCCTGTCCCGCCCAGGATATAAACCAGCTCTTTGGCAAAGATGAAACAGAAAAGCATAATCGGGATCATCAGCAAAGTCATTCCACCGGCATTGGTGTAAAAAATGTGTTTTACCAGGTCTTTGTTCCCTTCAATACTGGCTTTTGACATACCCGGAAAAGCGGTCATGGCAAAACTGCGTAACGGGATTTCGATAATTTCGGTAAGTTTCAGGGGTATACTGTATAAAGCAACTCCTGCTGTCCCTAAAAAGGGACTCAGCCCGATAATAAAAGTATCGGCACTTTTCAGCAGGTTGCTCCCAATGAGTGTCCCGGTAGAATATTTTCCAAAATTCAGTATCTGTTTATTGGCGGCCCGTGTCGCTTTGGTAATATATTTTAATCCATCCCAGTTGGGGATCATGGCCACAACGGAGGTGAGGATATTGGTGAGCAGATAGGCATAAACGATCGTGGTGAGGCTGACATGCAGCCAAAAATAATTGACAAGCAAGAAGAACATAAAAACCCCTACGTTGATGAGCCGCAGGATAAGCATATAGTCAAACCGCAATTTTGCCTGCAAAACCGACTGGGCATTGTTAAATGGCAGGTTTATGAATGCAAGCAGGGGAAACCACTTAAAAAACAGGACAAAACCTGAGCTGTTGACTGTATTATAAAAAAAATGACGGACTGCCAAAACAATAAGGGCAAGGATCAGGGTGGAGAAGAAATTGATCACCCAGTTGGAGCCAATCAGCTGTTTGGATTCTTTTTTATCAGCTCCGGATAAAAAACGGACAATGGCAGTCCTCGTGATGCCAAAACGCAACATGTCCAGAAAATTGGCTGTGGTTATTAACAACACCCATTCTCCAAATTCGTTGGTGTTCAGGCTCCTGACAAGCAATAAAAATCCAAAGAAGCCGAAAACGGCTACCAGTCCGTTGTTGGCAAGGGAGAGAAAGTTTTTATTTTTAAGTATTTTGCTAAATGCATTATTCACTTTTTTAAGCTTCTTTCTTGAAAACGATTTTATATTTTGCCGGATATTTTAGTGTCTTTTTAAGTTTGTCAAAATATTTTTTCCTTGTTTTTGGCAGGTCTGATATTAAATCTTCCAGATTATATAGTTCTATTTCGTTGAGGATAACAAGCGCCTTGCCTTCGTATGTTTCCCTGAAGTTGTTAATGGCTGTTTTATCTGCTTTGCCAAAATGGTTGTTGCTCTTGATAACGTATAGTGCAAGGTCAACTTCTTTGAGCAGTTTGATGGGATATGTATTGTATATGATGGAAGGCAATTCAAGAAAGATGTAATCATAAGCCGAATTTGTTTTTCTCAAATACCGGTTGTCTAACAAATCCTGGAGATTGGAAATCTCAATGAAATTATTTTTTATTTCGTAACGGTATGAATAATTGAAATCCTCCTCTTCAAGAGATGTTTCTTCTTTATAATTTAGTAAAAGGATTTTGTCTCCCATCGACCGCATCCGGTTAACGATCTTTTGGGCGATCAGGGTTTTCCCTGTTTTGTTTTGTGTACTGAAAACAAGGATTAAATATGGTTTTTCAGGTTTTTTTTCTGCTTTTTGAATGTTCAGTTTAATGTTTTGTATCATCATATCGACCAACCGGTTGGTAATCAGTGATAACTCGTTGGCCTGATTTCGGGAGGACAAAATGGGGTAAGCCCCGGCGAGTGGCATTCCGGTTTGTTCCGTAACCCGTTCGGGATTTCTAATGGAAGTATCAAAATATTCTAACGCGATAATAAGCAGTGCCACGATCAAAAATCCCAAGATTCCTGCTGCGAAGACAATGTATTTTGTTTTGGAAGGATTGGGTTGGATGGGGAAGAATGGCGGATCGACCACTTTAATATTAGTGGACATTTCCATATTTTGTTGTTTCATTTTTGCCAGGTTCAGGCTGTGGAGCATCTCCAGGTAAGTTTGTTCTGCCACTTTGATTTCCCGTTCGATACGTGTAAGCATGGCGCCCAAAGGTGCCATTTTTTGATGTGTATGCAGAAAG
>JALUYM010000346.1 GCA_027018745.1 Bacteroidales bacterium
GCTGGAGAAATCGCTGGCCCGGCAATCTCAAACAAAAAAGAAAAAGAAAGTCCAAAAACCATCCGCTCCAAATGTTCCGGCTGAAAATACAAAAACCCTGTCCGGCCGACCGCTGAAAGCCGGTGACTTTGTTATGATAAACGGCAGTAATCTGGTAGGCGAAGTGATTTCCATAGAAGGAAAAGACTGTTTTGTGAATGTCAACGACATCCGGATGAAAATTGCCAAAGAAAAGTTATTCAGAACAGATAAAAAACCAGGACGAAGGCCACAAAAAACCAGCCATTCGGGAATTATGCAAGACATCAACCAAAAAGCATCCCATTTTGAACTGACCCTTGACCTACGCGGCAAACGGGCTGATGAAGCCATGGAACAGCTCACACGTTATATTGATGACGCTTTGCTGTTGGGGATAAAAGAGGTCAGTATCCTGCACGGAAAAGGCTACGGCATTTTACGTGATGTTATTCGCGAATACCTGCAATCGGTAAAAGAAATAGAACGTTTTGGTGATGCCCCCATACAATTTGGCGGGGCAGGCATTACCAAAGTTTATTTTAAACGTTGAAAAAAGAATAATAACCCAAACAAATTATGCCGTTTCTTTCAGGTGCCGTTTATAAACCCGTTTGGAAACCAGAATGCTGGCTTCATACAATATTTCCAGGGGGATAAAAACCAGCATTTGACTAAAAACATCGGGGGGGGTGATAATGGCCGCAACAGTCAGTAAAATAATAACCATATATTTCCGGTTTGACTTTAAAAACTGGGGGGTAATAATGCCAATCCTGGTTAAGAAATAAACCAAAATAGGAAGTTCAAAAACCAAGCCCACCGCAAGGGTCATAGAAACTATGGTACTTATGTAGGATTTCAGGGTTATTGTGTTGACCACATCCGAACTGACAGAATAATTTCCCAAAAAATTAACCATGATAGGGACAATCATAAAATAACTGAAAACCACCCCGATAAGAAATAAAAGTGTACTGGTCACAAGGCCTCCCCGGGAATATTTTTTCTCGTTTTTAAGCAAGGCAGGCTGAACAAAGCGCCATATTTCCCACAAAATGTAAGGAAAGGAAAGCAAAGCTCCGGCGGCCAAAGAAATATAGATATGCGTCAAAAACTGGCCTGACATACTAATATTAATAATTTTCAAATGCATCCCTTTCACACAAAGAGAAGAAGTGTGGACAAGCCGCCCCAGTTTACACAACAAACGATAAGTAATGAAATGCGAACTACTGGGAGCAAGGATAATGGTGTCAAAAACAATATGCCGGTTGGCAAAAGCCACTCCGGCAAGGACAACCACAGCAATGAGCGAACGGATAATATGACCGCGCAGTTCTTCCAGATGGTCCCAAAAGGACATAACCTTTTCGTGGTCTGGTATTTTCTGTTTTGTTGTTTGCTTTTCCATGTAAATAAGAAAGTTCAAAAGTAAAAAAAACCTCACCAATGGTGAGGTTTTTTTAACAAAATCCTTATCGTTATTTTAAGTAAAGATAATTTGGGTCCCCAGGCCATCACACATGGCATACAGCTCGCCCACAGTAATAATGTCTTTTACTGTTTCATGAAAATCTTCTTTTTTGAGTTTAAACATATCGGCAGCCAGTTTACAGGCATACACTTCGCCTCCGCCGGCTTCGATAAGTTCCAGAAATTCGTCTACCGGGGGCATGTCCAGCTTTTCCATTTCTTTTTTCATCATTTTTGTTACGCCCGCTTCCACTCCCGGCAAACCGCCCAACAATGTGGGAAAAGGTAAACCTCCGGGCATACGCATGGCAGGATTCCCCACGGTGGCCGTATGCAGTTTGTTCATGGTTTTTTTTGTAATAGCATCCAATCCGAAAAAAGTAAAGAACAGTTTTGTTTCAATACCTTCCATTACAGCGCCATTGGCCATAACAAGTGCAGCATACACATCCTCCAGGTTTCCCTTTGAGCAAATCAGCAAGACCTTTTTCAAAGGATATTTTTCTTCTTTTTCCATAGTAATAAGTTTTGATAGTTACATGCAGGATACCGGTTTGGAAACTCCTGCAATTTTGGTTGCTTTTTTCAAGGGGGCACCCGGGAAAAGCTGATAAAACGTTTTGGCATCCACTACACCCGATTTACCAATACCCCGAATGGTCAGCCCCTCACCGGCAGCTACTTTTTTACGTATAAATTCAATTACCTCAAAATGTTTGTCGGTCAGCTCAATTCCCTCTTCTTTTGCAATGGCTTTTGCAATTTCTTTATTCCATACAGAAGAATCTATCAAATAACCTTCTTCTGTTACTTCAACTTTAATATTGGCTATTGTTTTTGTTGTCATAATAATATTTGTTTAAAAATTAATAAATGGCTTTATTGCTTATCTTTTTTTGCTTTTATTTCAGATTCTTTGGCGATATTCTTCAGGAATGTGATCATAAAACCGAGGCCTTTGCGCAATTCGGGAGAGTTCATGGCACGCATGGCTTTGAAAAGCGAATATTCGGGAATATCATTCACATCCAAACTCTTATAAACCACAACACCATTGTTTATGGCTCCCAGCATTTCGGGCTGGGTAAGGTTTTTAACCGTCTCAAGGATGGTAACAATGTTTTCGGCCAGTAAGCGGACATCTTCGCTCGTGAAGTGTGTTACAACATTGTCAATAATTTTTTTCGATTCTTTTATAAAATCAACGTATCCTTTTTGTTCGAGGTCATTCATAACCTTGATACCATCAAGGCCTATCTGATGCAAAACCGGGGAAACATCGTGAATTAAATCATAAGTGCTTTCCAGCATATCAAACAACTCATTCAGCGTCTCAATGTTTCTTATGACTTTCAGCATTAATACTTTTACCGCTTCACCATCTATCTCCACCCCGGCATTATCCAGTTCGGTAACAGTTGAACTAAAGATATCTTTTCCGACAATGGACAAATCGGAAGAGAGATCGGAAAGGTTTTTCCGTATTTCACGCTGTGCCTGTATTTCTTCAAGAACGAGATCGAGCTTACGGTTTATGGCATCTATTTGTTCCTGCATGTTTTTTTCGTTCATAGCTTTAAGTTTAAAATTAACACCTGTATATGCTTAAAGCTTTTTACCGGCCATTTGCATTTCAGAATCAATGGGCATTTTTTTACCCTTCAGTAAAATATGCCAGTAAATCCAACGGAAAAGCAGTTTTCCGTAATGGTTGGTACGGGTAACTTTTAACAATCCGAAAGGCCCTAAACCAGGAAAAGGAAACGATCCGGGAAGAGGCTCGGTGTCATAGTTAAAATCAATCAGCGTTCCTTTGCCATAACCGGTTTCAATGTAACAATTGGCATGGCCGTCAAAATTGGCTGTATAAGGTCGTCCTTCGATGGCACACAGCAGGTTCTCTTCCAGAATTTCGGAGGCAAAATGTGCCACGGAACCGGCTTTCGAGGTCGGCAGATTAGCAGCATCACCTATCACAAAAATATTTTTAAAATCGCGCGATTGAAGCGTATGCTTATCCGTGGGGACAAAACCCATGTCGTCGCCCATTCCGCTGCGGTCAATCAGTTTACTCCCAAGATTGGTCGGAATGCTTACCAGGCAATCAAACTTCAGCTCTTTGCCACCATAATCAATAATTTTTTTCTCATCGTTGTTGACTTCGGCAATTGTAAAATCGGGAACAATGTTTATATTTTTGGTCTTCAGTAATTCCCCGAGCATTTTTGTGGCCCTCGGTTTTGTAAAAGCCCCGGGGAGCGGGGTAACATAAGTAATATTTACCTTATCGCGTAATCCCCGTTCAGTAAAAAAGGCATCGGCAAAAAAGACAAATTCCAGAGGGGCCACCGGACACTTATAAGGCAACTCGGCAATGTTTATCACCAACTCCCCGCCTTGCCATGTTTTAAAGAAATCAGCCAAAGCCGTGGCTCCCTCAATGGTATAAAAATCGAAAATCTCCTTGTGCCACAATTTATCTTTCAAACCGGGTGTTTCTTCAGGTGCAGTACGTGTACCGGTAGCTATCAACAAATAATCATATCCAAGGACCACACCCTCTTCCAACACTACCTGGTTTTTTTCCGGAACAATTTTTTCGATCTTAGAATAAACCACATTCACCCCAATAGGGAAAAAATCATTTTTTGGCTTCACCACATCTGCCCGTGTATAAATACCAAACGGAATAAACAAAAACCCTGGTTGATAATAATGCGTTTTAAACTGATCAACAATCGTAATGTTCCACTCCTCGCGTGAAAGTTTATTCCGTAGTTTATTGGCCATCATTGTACCGGCTGTACCGGCTCCCAATATCAATAATTTTTTCATAAAACTTTTATATTTAATCTGTTAAAATTCAACACCTCAAATTTATATCTATATAATTAATTATTTGTATTTTTTGCTATGATATAAATCATCTATCTTTGTATTTTAAACACTTTAGAATGAGAATAAAGAAAGATATAGATAGTTGCAGGACATGTATTTACAGACAGATGCTGTTTGGCGACCTTGATGATTTTGAATATAAACTGATAAATAAGGCCCGTACCGAAAGGTTCTACAGAAAAGGTGAGGTAATAAAAAATCAGGGAGAAAAAGTAGATTCATTTTTATATCTGCGCAAGGGACTGGTCAAACTTTTCAAAACCGATAAAAGAGGAAAAGAAAAAATCCTCAGTATTAACAAACCCGGAGACTTTGTAAACCTGCTCAACATATTCTCAAAAACGAATTATAAATACAGTATTGAGGCAATAGAAGACACCCTTGTATGCGATGTGGATTTAGAGGTTTTGGAACATGTGATTTGTACTAATGGCGATTTCGCCATGCGTGTTTTAAACCGTATGAGCAAAATTTCTGATGAAATTATCGAAAACAGGTTTGAACAGGCCCAAAAACAACTAAAAGGAAGGGTGGCTACCATTCTGCTCTTTTTTGCTGACGATATTTACCATAGCCTTAAATTTGACCTGCCCATCACCCGGCGAGAAATTGGCGAGCTTATTTCCATGACCACCGAAAACACTATCCGTACATTTTCAGAGTTTAAACGTGATAAACTAATAAACATCAAAACCAAAACAATTATAATACTGGATAAAGAACGGTTAAAAATTATTGCCAAATCGGGGTGACGGGTAATTGACATAAAATCTTTTTCATTACAGGAAAAGGGAACAGGCCCTTTTCTTTATTGAAGGAATTATCAGATATTTGTAAAATCAAAGAAAAACAGATTTTATGCAGTTTTCACTTTTCATGGCCCGACGGTACCTTTTTTCCAAAAAGTCGCACAACCTGATCAATGTTATTTCACTTGTCTCCATGACAGGACTCGGAATAGGAACAGCCGCCCTCATTGTAGTACTTTCTGTTTTTAATGGTTTCGAAAAAGTGATTTCTTCTCTGTATTATTCTTTTAACCCCGATTTTACCATCACGGCAAAACAGGGAAAAACTTTTCATTATGCCCAGTTTCCGGTGAAAAAAATCAAGCAAATTCCAGGCATCAGCCAGGTAGTACAGGTTGTTGAAGAAGATGCCCTTTTCAAATACGGCAACAAGCAATACATTGGAAAGATCATGGGGCTATCACCTAATTACTTAAAAGTAAACAAGTTAGATTCCATGATGCAGGCAGGCACCTTTATACTGCAATCGGGACAGGGGAATTATGCAGTAGTGGGTGCAGGAGTGGCCTGGTTCTTAGGTATCAATGTCCGCAATCCAAGCCAACTGCTTACCATACTTGTTCCGCGCCGGGGAAACCCCTCTTCCTTTAATTTTCAGAATGCCTTCAACCGGGAATCCATTCTGCCGACAGGGGTTTTTTCCGTTCAGCAGGATTTCGACCAGAAATATGTACTGGTTCCTTTGCGGTTTGCCCGCCGGTTGCTCAAGTACAGCGATCAGGTTAATTCATTGTACCTTTATGTAAAAAAAGGCTTTTCAGCAGAAGATATTCAGAAAAAAATTGAAAAAATTGCCGGTTCAGGGTTCATCGTGCGAAACCGTTTTCAACAAAATATTACCCTGTTCAAAATCATGAAATCCGAGAAAATGGCGGTTTTTCTCATCCTGGTTTTTATTTTAATTTTATCTTCATTTAACATGATCGGCTCGGTGGCCATTTTAATCGTGGAAAAAATGAAAGACCTGGCCGTTTTAAAGAGCATGGGTGCCGACATGAAAACGCTGCGAAAAATATTCCTGCAACAGGGGGTCCTGATCAGCCTGCTAAGCGCTGTGTCGGGTTTGGCAATCGGATTTGTTATCTTATGGCTGCAACAACATTACGGACTCGTCAGGCTGGGGTCGGGAAAAGGAAATTTTATTATCAACGCTTATCCTGTCCAAATGAGGGTACTTGATTTCGTTTATGTATTTATCACCGTTTTCGTTATCGGACTGATTGCCTCCTGGTATCCTGTGCGTTTCCTGCTGAAAGAATACAAAAATATCAAACTGGGGTAACCGCCGTTTCAAAACAGGAAATCAAAAACAAACTAATTGTGAAACATCAATGAACAAAAGTAAATATCCTGTTCCAGCGTATTTTCCCATCCAGCCATGATTTTCGCGGATCCAGCGACATCCAAATGAAAACCGCTTTCCCTTCAATGTGATTTTCCGGGACAAAGCCCCAGTATCGCGAGTCAGCAGAATTATCGCGGTTATCCCCCATCATCCAATAATAATTCTTCTTAAACGTGTAATGGTTGGCAACTTTACCATTGATGTAAATTTTACCGTTTTTGACCTGAAGTTTATTTTTCTCATATACACGTATAATCCTTCTGTAAAGCGGTAAGTCTTTCATGTTCAGGGCAACAGTGGCTCCTTTTGCCGGAATATAGATAGGGCCATAATTATCACGGTTCCATTTAAAGTTGGCACTATACGGAAAAATTTGCGGGTCACGGACGCCTTTGGGAATATTGGAAATCTGAATACTTTTAACAATAGGCAATTTCTTCAGGGCATCACGCGCCTGGGCAGTCAGCATATAAATAAACTCTCCCGGCACATCGGTGCGCCAACCTTCGGTAATATTTAACCTGTCGAGGATCATTGGGTTAATAGAGTGCCCATCCGTTATCACCTTATACTCAAATTCCACCTTTCCCGGGTCGTGATTTTCCTTTCCATCAATATAAACCTTGCGGTTAATGATCTGTAAAGTATCACCGGGAAGTCCGATACACCTTTTAATAAAGTTTTCTTCTTTGTCCACCGGACGATAAACAATATCGCCAAAATCTTTTTTATCAGTCCATACCCTTTTCCGGCCATACTCTTTAACCAACGTATAATAACTTATGTTGCTTTGAAAGCGGGTGGATACCGTATCACCGAGGGGGTAATTGAAAACTACTGCATCATTTCTATGAACTTTTTCCAGACCGGGCAAACGCCAGTACGGAAATTCAATCCAGGGAAGGTACGAGTTCATGTGTGTTAAAGGTATGGTATTATGTATAAACGGCAACGACAACAATGTATTGGGCACTTTGGGCCCGTAAGCAATTTTGCTCACAAAAAGATAATCGCCAACAAGCAGCGATTTTTCCATGGAAGAGGTTGGAATGGTGTATGCCTCAACAAGAAAAGTTCGAATAATAACTGCAGCAACCACAGCGAAAATAATAGCATCGGTCCATTCACGTGCAGTACTTTTTTTGGGCTCTTTCCTTGTTGCCGGGTCAAGAAAAGGTTCTTCTTTTTTACGAACAGCAAGGTAAGGAAAATAAAAAACAGGAAAAACCACAGCAAGAAACTGTTGTCCCAAACCGAACTTACCAAAACATTTTGCCATTTCCACCAGCATCAACATGTACATGAACACGTTGATAAACGGAAACAGCAAAAACAGATACCACCACAGGGGCTTTTTGATGATTTTCAGGAAAATGTATAAATTATAAAAAGGAACCAATGTTTCCCAACCTTTCCGGCCTGCTTTTTCAAATTGTGCCCACAAAAAAACAGTGGGGAAAGTAAATAATACAGGAACAATAATAAGAAACTCAATCATCTGCTCATATTTTTAAGCGCTGCAAGATACTAAAATCAAAGATTGGCAGCCCGTTAATGTTTATTAATAGAAACCGTTTTGCAAAACTAAAATAAAATCAGGGACAAAAGGAAGAAAATTCACGGCAAGTCATCAATTTTCAGTAACGCCTGTTGGCCTGTGCGATTTTCAATCATGGTTCCTTTTTACCCTGATCCTCAGACACCTATATCCTTCCTGACAGCAAACAAAACCATAAAGACTGAAAAAAATCATTTCCGGCAGATAAGTTCTTTACCTTTCTCCTGACGAAATGGCAGTGCTGGAAATTTTTCATACCTTTGTTCCGGTAATTAAAACAATGGTAATTTGTTTTAATTTATTGGTTCATAATTACTTATAATAAAAATAACTGAAGAAAGGGTCAGCCGGATGTTTTTGTTTGAAATTATTTGGCAACTGTTTCTTTCTGAAAATTTGATACGTGCATGAAATTATCCTATCATTGGCTGAAAGATTATATCGACCTGGATACAGACCCGCATGAATTGTCTGCCATCCTCACTGATATTGGATTGGAAGTAGAAGGATTTGAAGAGATTCAGTCCGTAAAAGGCGGTTTGGAAGGCGTGCTTATTGGCGAAGTCCTCACTTGCAAAAAGCATCCCAACGCCGACAAGTTAAGTGTCACCACCGTTGATGTAGGCGGCAGGATATTACCCATTGTTTGTGGGGCCCCCAACGTAGCCGAAGGGCAGAAAGTACTGGTAGCTACCGTGGGCACAACATTGTATGATGGAGAGGAAGCTTTTCGGATAAAAAAAGCCAAAATCAGGGGAGCCGTATCCGAAGGCATGATCTGTGCGGAAGACGAACTGGGCCTGGGCACCTCGCATGATGGGATTATGGTTCTTCCGCAGGAGGCAAAACCAGGAACCCCGGCTGCAAAATATTTCGATATTAAAAAGGATTACGTTTACGAAATCGGACTA
>JALUYM010000347.1 GCA_027018745.1 Bacteroidales bacterium
CAGCCTGATTCATAGTTCCACCTGTGTACAAACTAAGATCCGTTATTTTAGCACCTGCTTTGTAAAGAATTCTATCATATTTAGCACCATTGTCTCCCGTAAAAGCAAAATCCAACCCATCGTCAGGAGGCGCAACCGTTGTGTCGGAATGCCCCACTCCAAAATACATATACTCTGTAGTCCCTGTACTATTGTCAGTCCAATTGAACCAAGCATTAAAAGTCAGGGTATAGTTTCCTGATAGTTTTAGTCCCTTTGGAAACAGCCCGACAAAATTTGCGGCTCCTTCGGACATGTTCACCTGAATTTTGGCACAATACTTACCTCCATCGGGCGCAGGCGTTTGAGAGCCATAAGCATGGGCCAAATCAACAACGTTTGAAGAACCCAGTTCCACTTTTGTAAACCGGGAAGCAGCATTCTGGTCCTCAAAATCTTCCGAGAACACAACAGTTTGCGCTACAACACTTGAACCAAGTATTACAGCAAAAACCACACTCAATAAAAAAGTAAATTTCTTCATAGCATTTATTTTTTGTTAAACATGCACAAATATAATTTTTTTATTCAGGGCAAACAAAGAAGAAAAAATTTTTATTAAACACTTTCTACTCAGCCATCAAGGCGAGATTTATTAAGTATGAAATTAACTTTCATTCATTGTTACAGTTACAACAAAAAATACATACCAGGAAAGGTATTTTTATGCAATTCACACTTGCTGAACGTTTTAAATAATAACAAATTTATTCAAAACTGTTAAATTTTATCAATATTGAATTTAACA
This sequence comes from Bacteroidales bacterium, assembly GCA_027018745.1. Taxonomy (GTDB): domain Bacteria; phylum Bacteroidota; class Bacteroidia; order Bacteroidales; family F082; genus Sulfidibacterium. The sequence continues at coordinate 788 of JALUYM010000347.1, forward strand.
CCAATTCCCGGGACTTTTGAAGTATACTTTTATCAATAATTCAATCCATCGGGTTTTGTTCGGGCTGGAAAAGCTGGCCTGTTCAAAGTTTTGCCACCAGTTTTAACAAACCCTCAATATCGGCATCAAATTCCCGTGCCAGTTCAGCAGGAAATTCGCCAAAGCCGTTCATGCGTTTGGAGAGCGAATCGTTGAGGATTTCCCATGCTTTCGACTTACGCGAATTCAAAAAATGGCTCTCCACCATTTCCTGCGGGGGCAGTTGGTATTTGTCGGCCAGCCGGCCGATTTCTTTCTCCAAAAGGCCCAAAGCATCAAATACTTCGTTTTTCTTGCCCTCACCCAGGTCTTTGGTCACTTTCTGCATCCGCAAATCCGAATCGGCCGACAGCACTTCACGGACCTCCGCCACCATTTTTTCCAACAGGAAAAGAGTGGAAGAGAAGGAACGCCGGTGGTTGGGTTTCAAATCAATGGTTTTCATCTCTTTTCCGTTTCCGTTTCAAAACCAAAATCACGTCCTTTTTTTATGGCGGGAACACCCGTTTTCATCCATTCGGGCTCGGGGCCCCCTTTCAGGTAATAATCAAAAAACTGCTGAAAGCGCCGTGTCAGGTCTTTTTCGTCCGCCCGGCGGCTCAGGTTGTGGGGCTGTCCGTTGTAAACCAGCATCCACACGGGTTTGTTAAGCCGCCGCATGGCGTTGAAAAGTTCAATGCCCTGGT
>JALUYM010000348.1 GCA_027018745.1 Bacteroidales bacterium
AGGACATGAACGCCACGCTGCAGCCCATCAGCATGAAAAGGGTTTATGTAAATATCAGGGGCAGGACCGTTGCCACAGGCCTGATACCAAAAGATGAAATCTTTTTCCTAAACCCCGATTATTTCTTTACCGGGAAAGTCATTATGCATGCCGAAGACCGGTTTTTGCATTTCCGGGGAGGCTATCAGCTCAACGAAAACTGCGTGGATAATGCCGGTAACAGGATTGCCATAAATCAAGATATTGATCCGGATCATCTCGCTTTCAGGTTTGATGGCCATGCCCGTACCACTGACAGCCTGAGAGCATGGTTTGGACTGGCATACAGTTTTCAATACCATAATTATTATCCTCTCGTCCTGCAAGCATTGAGGAAACCATTGGACGAAGTCCTGATCTCAGCCACAGGTTATCTGACCATCGACCACCAAAACGGCCGCTTTATGATGGGCCCTTCAGCGAAAAAGGGCAATGACAACCTGAAAGGGAACTTTGTTGAATTAGATACAAAAAACTGCCAAATGGATGGAAACGGTATTTTCAACATGGGTTTTAGAAACAGCATGTTAAAAGCCAAGTTCATTGGCAGTTTCCGTTTTCTTGTTGAATCTGACAGTACCCTTTTACATGTAGTTATGATGTTGAGGTTCCCTTTCGACCAGGCTGCACTTAACTTAATGGCCGACAGTATACGTATGATTCCTTCAAAAAGAATACACATCACCAAAGGCCTTTATCCCATGGTGGTGAGAAGGCTTCTCCCACCCCGAACAGTACAAAAAGCCCTCACCGAATTATCCCTTTACGGACAAATAAAAAAACTGCCTGCTTCAATGAACAGCACCCTCAGTTTCAATGATCTGCATCTTGTTTGGGATCCGCTTTCCCGGTCATTCTTTTCTTACGGGCCCATTGGTATAGGTAGCATAGGTGGAAACGTGCTGAACAAATACATGCAAGGTATTTTACAAATCCGAAAAGACCGTAGCGGCTCCACCATCGAATTTTTCCTCATGGGCAAACAAAACCAGTGGTATTATTTTAATTATGATAATGGTTTTATGCAGGTATTATCATCAGATAAAAATTTTAATAACACCATAAAAAACCTGAAAAAAGACAACCGGATATGGACGAACAACAAAAATAAGGGTTTTTACGAACTCGTACCTGCCGGTCAAAACCGTGTCATAAACTTTCTGCGCAATATGAAACGGCTGGGAAGGCTGAAATAATACAGTCAGTCAACTATTCGGAATTTTTTAAATCAATGAATTTTCATGATTGTTTTCTGTTCCTGTAATTCCGTAAAACAGCATATTGAGCAAAGTATTCAGTTTTGATTTGATATTTCCGGAATTCTTTTTTGCAAAGAAAGGAATTTCGAGTGCTTTCATACTCAAAAAGATGGCAGAAGCCACCATATCAATATCATCAGTAATAATAATAAATTCTTTGCTTTCGACCCCTTGTTTCAGGATCATGCTGATAAATTGTATTTCTATCTCGTCAAATTTCCTGCGGTATTTCTGAACAAAGTCGTAATTTTCAATAAACTCCCGGCGCATGGTCCGGTAAAAGTTTCCCAGTTTTTCAAATTCCTGCCATCGGGTAAGTACATAGTCACGGACCTTTTGCAGGGCAGTCCGGTTTGGGTCCCTGATAATTTTCAGCAGCAACTTTTTCAGTGTCTCCCCCTCCAGGTCAATAACGGCCCGGAAGGCATCCTCTTTGCTTTCAAAATAATAGTAAAGCGTACTTTTGGCTTTTCCGGCAGCACGGGCTATATCATCCATGGTGGTTTGTGCATAACCATGGGAAGTAAAAGCTTTTCTCGCTGCCAAAACCAGTTCAGCCCGTACTTTTTCCTTTTTTGTCATAAAGAAAAAAATATTTTCTGTTGCTAAGATACAAAAATTCGGGGTTTTTTAAACTTATTAATATACAAACCTGTTCATTAACAAATCATTGTGTTGCATCCACACAATAAATCTGTCTTATTGCTTTCACTAAAAACGCCAAAGCAAATTTATACGGTGTTCAGGGATGAAAAAAACAATTACCCGCTAAGGATTGAGAAGAGAGACGGGGAGGATTTTCCCGTTGAAATAACGATGTCCCGTAAGGGTAAAATCCACAATAAAGTCGGCTATCTCAGCCGGGGCAAGTGGCGCTGTATAATGAGGAAAAGCTGCGGCAAGCATATCTGTCTGCACGGCACCAAGGGCCAACGCATTGACATGGATATTGTATGGAAGCAATTCCAAAGCCATGCTTTCGGTAAGAACAGACAAAGCCCCTTTGCTGGCACTGTATGCAGAAAGTCCGGCAAACTTCAGGCTTCCCTGAAAACCGCCCATGCTGGAGATATTGACAATATGCCCGCCTTTTTTCATGAGAGGAAACAAATGTTGCACAAGAGGAAAAACAGCCATTACGTTCACCCGGAAAACATCGGACACATCCTTTTCTGTCAATTCCAGAAATGGTTTGTTAACCAGTATACCGGCATTGTTCACCACACAATCCACCTGTCCCAGCTTTGATTTTACCGCACCGGCCAATCCGGCAAAATCGTGGGACCGGAGGTCAAAAGGAAAAACATGCAAAAGGTTTTTTGTTCCGGAAAATTCATCTTCGAGCTGCTCCAGTTTTTTACCGGAACGGGCGAAAACAAAAACTTCATGACCACGGTGAATAAATTCTCCTGCCAAGGCCTTCCCTATTCCGCTGCTGCCACCCGAAAGGACAATCTTTTTCATCAGGAACCGGGTTTAAGCGTTTTTAATTCTTTTTCCATCTTGTCCGCATCGGCTGCTGTGATGGTCAGCACCCCGTTTTTTTCAACTGTAATGGCAATATTGTATTTTGAAGTACTGCTTTTCCCACCCGGTTCAAAGTTCATATAAACAGCTCCTTTCAATATTTCTTCGCCATACTTTCTTTTCAGTTCCATGGCTGTTTTATATTCAGGGGCCAAAGGAACGTTGGCCAGGGCAGCAATACGCCTGGCCTCTTTCATAGCTTGTTGATAAGTACCTTTATAAACCAGTGTCAGGGAATTAAAACCGCCCTGGTATTTGTCTTCATTTGTTATTTGCGAAAGAGATTTGTCCAGCACCATATTTTTTGGTTCGGTCAGCCCCAGCGCCCTTGCCCAACCGGGAAGGCCAATGGTTACGTTGGACGAACCGTTTCCGTTAACGTTTTGTTTAAACCGGTTATTAATGGCCGACAGCCTTCGGCGGGCTTCTGCTTCTGATATTTTACCGGCACGGTATTCTGCTTCTACAATGGCTTTGCTTGTAGTTATAGAGTCCATCATATCCAGCGTTTTATCAGCTTTCCGCAAACTGCGGTTAAATTTATTCAACCGGACATCAAATTTTTGCTTGGGATTGGAATGGGGGGAACCGCAGGAAAAAAAAGTAAAAAGCACACCACCTAAAAAAAGGCCAACAGCTGAAAAAGAAAACCGTTTCATAAAATTCAGGTTGAAAATTTTTTCAAATGTAACATAAAATTATCCGGTAAACCGGAACCTGTTGAAAAAGATTTCAACATCTGCAAAGGTAAAAATTCGTACTTTTGACCAAATTTTCGGGGGATAAAAATGGTTAGACTTTTTTTGTTGCTTATGCTTACCAGTTGGCCTGTAACAGGATTGCCGCAACAGTCGCAACAAATAAAAAAAGATTTTGTTTCAGCCTTTTCAAACGGTAATACACGTCTGCTTGACAGTTATTTTCACGGATTTATTAACATGACCCTTTCCGGGAAAAAAGGTTTTTACCCCGACATTAAAGCCAAATGGCTGTTGGAAGATTTTTTTCAAAAACACAAAGTCAGCAGATTTACACTGAAAGAAAGCGGTTATTCAGGCGACAACTACTATTTGATAGGTATATACGACAGCGGCACGACACAATGGAATGTTTATTTTTTATTTAGCCCCGGAGAAAAAAAATTTCAGATTCAACAAATGGATATCGAACAAATTAAGAAATGACAGCAGAAGAAATTATCCGTGCTGCGCTGGAAGAAGATTTGGGGAACGGTGACCACACTTCTCTTGCAACCATAGACAAAAAAGCCAACGGAACAGCTGTAATGATGGCTAAAGAGGATGGCATTGTGGCAGGAACAGAAATTGCCCGGAAAGTATTTCAACTTCTGGATCCCGAAACAGTGGCGGATATACTTATCAGGGATGGGTTGCCCATAGCCCACGGAGACAAGATAATGATCATTCGCGGTAAATCTTCCGTTTTGCTCTCGGGTGAACGTACTGCACTTAATTACATACAACGGATGAGCGGCATTGCCACTTTTACCTCTGAAATGGTCCGACAGCTGACTGGTTTAAATACCAAAATACTAGATACACGAAAGACCACTCCCTGCAATCGCTTGTTTGAAAAAATGGCTGTCAGGGCAGGCGGAGGCTTCAACCATCGCTTCGGGCTTTACGATATGATCCTGATAAAAGATAATCACATCGACTTTTCCGGTGGTATCAGGCCTGCTATAGAAAGGGTCCACCGCTATCTGGAAACGCATGGTTTAACACTAAAAATAGAGATTGAAACCCGTAATTTTCAGGAGCTGGAAGAGGTGTTGAAAGTGGGAGGTGTTCATCGCATCATGCTGGACAACTTCACCCCTGACAATTTAAGGAAAGCCTTAAAAATGATCAATAAACGGTATGAAACGGAAGCATCAGGGGGTATTACACTCGAAACCATCAGGACATTTGCCGAAACAGGGGTTGATTTCATTTCAGTGGGAGCTCTTACCCATCACATTAAAAGCCTTGACATTAGCCTGAAAGCAGTCATTAAATAATTCTCATTACTTTGCATAGAATTAAAAAAAAATATATCCATTACCATGTCCGGTTAAAACGACTACTGCGCATGATTGTCTTACCGGGCTTTGACGGGATGCCACTATATGATGTGATGGTTTTTTTCTTCCGCGGCCTGTTTAAAGGGGTACTCACTTACCGGGCTGCTGCCATTGCCTATAACTTTTTTCTGGCACTCATTCCGTTTATCATGTTTCTTTTTACGCTGATACCTTTCGTAACCGGAGAACATTATCAGATTTATCTGCTCGACCTGTTGCGGGAAGTTATCCCGTCAAACATCTACGCCATGGTAAACAATACGGTCGTCGAAATCATCAGCCGTCCGCACCAGGGATTGTTATCGGCTGGTTTTTTCATGGCTATCTATTTTGCCACCAATGGAGTAGATGCCATTATTGAGGGGTTTAACCAAAGTTACCACACTACAGAAAAACGTCCCTGGTGGAAACAAAAACTGGTTGCCTTTGGCCTGATGCTTATCCTTTCCGTTCTGATTTTCACTTCTTTTTCACTACTTGGATTTGGTGAACTTTCCATTCGTCTGCTCACAAAAAAGCACCTCCTCACGGGTGGGCTTTCTGTTTTTTCACTGCAATTGTTGCGATGGCTCGTTATTTTGTTTGCCACCCTGTTAAGCACCTCTATTTTATACTATTTCGGACAACTAAAAACCGGCCGGGAAGATATAAAATACCGTTTTTTCTCAGCCGGGTCTATCCTGTCAACCGGTATGTTTATAGTAGGCGGCGTGTTTATCAAACTCTATTTTGAAAATTTCTCAAGGTACAATATCTTATACGGCTCCATTGGTTCATTAATCATTCTGCTGGTATGGATTTATTACAATGCTTTTATCATTCTCATTGGTTTTGAATTAAATGCCAGCATCCGTTTTTCGCGAAAAGAAGCCGTCAAAAAGAAAAAATACCGGGTCATACGGTAATATCCCGGTAATGAAAAATGCTAAATTTGCTGCACTTATGAAATCTTCCGGAAAAAATAAAATCATTTATGTAACCCCTTCCCTCAGCTCTTTTGTAAGAAATGACATTTCAATACTCTCCAAACAATATCCGGTAATTGTCAATACGTATGCATGGGATAAAAAGATACTAACCCCGCTTTATTTGTTTCATCAATTTTTTTTCCTTTTGAGACATATTCGTTCTGCCAAAAGAATTTTTGTTTCTTTTGGCGGTTACTGGTCTTTTTTCCCTGCACTGATAGGAAAACTGGCCGGTGTAAAAACATACATCATCCTGAATGGTACCGACTGTGCCTCCATTCCCCCGCTGCATTACGGAAATTTAAGGTCAAATCCGTTGAAATGGTTTTGCAAACAATCCTATCAATTGGCAACGCAGCTGTTGCCGGTGAGTTCATCACTGATCTCGGTCAGGAACACGTATTTTTCCGATGATGCCTTCAGCTTTCAGGGATACCGGCATTTTTTTCCAAAATTAAGAACTCCTAACCTGGTCATTCACAATGGTTTTGATGAAAATTTCTGGAAAATGCAGAAAAACACCAACAAAAAGACAAAATCTTTTCTTGCTGTCTTTTCCACTTCACAGTTTGTTTTAAAGGGTGGCGATTTAATTGTTCAGCTTTCCCGAAAATTTCCTGATTGTAAATTTTACATAGCCGGCACTGACAAACCGGACAATTTGAAAACGGATAATAAAAATCTCCTCTTTCTCGGGAAATTAACTCCTGAAAAGCTGAGGGAATATTACAACTTTTCGCAGTTTTATCTTCAACTATCTGTCTTTGAAGGTTTCGGATGTTCCCTTGCAGAAGCCATGCTGTGCGAATGCATTCCCATCGGTTCTTCTGTCAATATCATTCCGGAGATTATCGGCGAAACCGGTTTTATTCTTGAAAAAAGGGATGTTACAGCGCTTGAAAAGGTTGTTCATAAAGCCTTGACCGTTGAAAACAAAAAATCTTTGGGCCAAAGGGCACGGGAACGCATTGTGAAAAATTATACGATGGTTAAAAGAGAACGGGAATTGTTTTCACTGATAAGCAAATAATACCAGGCATTCAGACAGAAAAAACGCCAATTAATATTTTTGTAATTTGCGGCTTTAAAAACTGGTATGGGAATCGTTATCAAGCAAGGTTTTTATAATACTTTATGGCTGACCATCGGGGTCATCATCGGTTATGTAAATACCATTTTGCTTTTCCCTGCCTTTTTAACAGCGGACCAGTTCGGTCTGACACGCGTTTTGTGGGCTGCCGGGACAGTTTTCGCCCAATTTGCCCTGCTGGGAAGCCCGCAAATCCTCATCAAATTTTTCCCTGACTTTGGAAAATCGGTACGGGAAAGGGGCGGTTTTTTCGTCCTTATGCTACTGATACCCCTTTTGGGTTTTGTGGCCTTTTTTATCCTCGTTAACCTTTTCCAGGGACAAATCATCCATTGGTATGCCAACAAAAGCACACTGTTTTCCGATAACTTTTCCTACCTCTACCTGATCACCTTCTTCTTTATTTATTTCAATATTCTGGAAGCTTATCTCAGGGCACTGCTCAAAACCACGGTTGCTTCTTTTTTGAGGAACGTTGGCCTCAGGGTTATCTGGCTGGCACTCATCATTCTACATTACAAACAGATCATTGGTTTTGAAACCTTTTTGTTTTGGTTTGTCAATGCTTATGGCATTATTTTGGTTATCCTGGTCATTTATGCCCTGGCCATCGGCAGTCTGCATTTTTCTTTCCGGTTAAATTTTATCCGGAAAAAACATTTGAAAATCATGGCCGTATTCGGGATATTTGTCATACTGGGAGGAAGTGCAACCTCTTTAGCCAGCTATATTGATGTTTTGATGGTCGGCGGTATGATTAACCTGAAAAATGTGGCTTTTTATTCCGTGGCTTTCTATCTGGGGTCTGTTATTTTGTTACCGTTCAACGGCACCAGCAATATTTTAATCCCTTTGATATCGGACAGTTTCTCAAAAAACAATCTCAAAAAAGTAAAAGAAATTTATCAGGATGCCTCCGGCAATTTAAGCCTTGTCAGCATGTTGCTGTTTTTGGGAATCTGGCTCAATGCAGATAATATTTTTAAGATTCTGCCTCCCGAATATGCCAGCGGGAAATATGTACTGCTTTTTATTGCCCTGGCAAAATTTTTCGGGGCCTCGGTAGGGATCAATAATTTTATCCTGCAATACTCTCCCTATTTCAAAAAACAGCTTTGGTTTAATTTGCTGTTTTTGTTGCTGGTGGTAGTTACCAACCTCCTGCTTATTCCGCCGCTGGGAATTGTGGGCGCAGCCCTCGCTACCTTTTTATCACAAGTTATCATTAACAGCCTTCAGATACTCTATATTTATATGAAGTTGAAAATTTTTCCACTCAAAATAAACAATTTAAAGATCATTGTATTGGGCGGACTGGTTTACATGGTCGTTTTATTTATTCCGGTACAGGCAAGTGTTTGGGTAGATGTTGTTTTTCGTTCGCTGGTCATTGTCATACTTTATCTGCCGGCAGCCTATTTCTGGAATATTTCTCTGGAATATTCAAACCAGGTAAAAAAATTGCTCAGGAAGGTTATCAAAACAGGTTCCTGACAAAAAAGTATCTTCAAACAGTAACTGCCATCACCATCCCTCAGGAAATTTCTTTTATCTTTTTCGCCACAATTCTCCACTGAACAGTAATAAATTCTTCATAATCAGAAGGTCTTCCTATCAATAACGAGAGACACCTGGAAATAAACCGGCCCCTGAATTTTTTCCACCGGTTCCGCGGATTGGAATAAATCAATTGGGGGTCAAAACCATGTTCCCGAAGAATATGCAGGATATTCCTTTTGGTAAAAAACCGCAAATGGCCTCTGTCAAGAATGCCCATGTCTTTATAATCCCAGGTTCCTTTCACCAACAAGTCTGTCACTACTCCCAGGTTTCTCACATTAGGAACGCTGACCAGAACATGGCCATCTTTTTTTAAAATACGGTTCACTTCGCGGAGAATATCCCAGGGATCCACAGTATGTTCCAGCGAATCGGCCATAATAACCCAATCGTAGGAGGCTGCACCTAATTGAGGAAGCCATT
>JALUYM010000349.1 GCA_027018745.1 Bacteroidales bacterium
CGGTCTGCAGCAAATGCATGTACATCATATCCTATGCCGATGCGGAATGACATATTTAAAAGGTTAAAACCTGTTTCCGGGAGTGTTGTTGCCAAAATTAAACAACAGTGAGAACCGGAGTGTTTTTTCCAGGGGATTTTGTTGTGAAACAGTAGGAATCAAATAGGAAAAGTCCAGTCCGAACACATTGTACCGCAAACCTACCCCCAGTGTAATATACTGGCGGTCGCCTTTGTGCCTGTTTTCATAGAAATAACCTGCCCTGAGGGCCAACAGGTTGTTGTACCAATATTCGGCACCGATGGAAAAGTTAAATTCCTGCATTTCTTCTTTAAACCCGCCGGGAGCATCATACCACGACTCTACCATCCCTTTTATAGGGGCTACATTGGGATTCATTCCCTTGAGGATTTTATAAGTTCCATCCGGGTTTATAATAGGATTGCCCAGCGAGTCGGTGGCATAAATGGGCGGTGTCGGAACCAACAATTTGTTAACATCTATGTCAAAAGAAATTTTATTGTAGGCATCCATGTCAACGGTCAGCCGGGAACCAAACCGGAGATTGGTAGGAATAAAATCCTTTTGAATATTGGTTTTACTATATGAAATTTTACTCCCTATATTGGAGATGAGTACCCCCCAGGCAAATTGTGCATTATTTCTGGGAAACCAGTTTACATCTTTTTGCCAGTAAAGTCCAATGTCTGCAGCTACAGACAAACCTGATGAACTTTCTGTTCCCTGCGGAGAAAAACCGGCTGTCAGATTAGAATAGATAAAGCGTCCGGCAACGGAAAGTGCCAGATTATCAGACAATTTTCTTGCATAAGCGGCATCTACGGCAAATTCATTGGGCTTGTAAGTGCCTATGGGATTACCCATTACATCGGTAAACTGTATCTCGCCAAGGGAAAAATAACGCAAAGTAGCTGCCACTGTTTGCCTGTCGTCTAATCGGTGATAGAAAGAAACATAGGCCAGATTAATGTCGTTTACAAGATTTCTAAGCCATGGCGTGTAAGAAATAGAAAAACCGGAAGGATTTTTGATGAAAGCGTACTTGGCAGAATTCCAGTGCATGGAGTTGGCATCGGGGGAGGTGGCCACACCGCCATCGCCCAGGCCGCCGGCACGGGCATCCGGGCCTATCATCAAAAAAGGGACAGCCGTGGTGATAACCCTGTCGCCACTGGATTTGCCGCCAACATTGCCATAATTCTGTGCCTCGGTACCCAAAGCAAACATTACCAAAACAGAGAGTAAAAGAAATCTTGTTTTCATAAAAAACTTTGTTATTAATAAATTGGTGTGCAAATCTAACGAATTAAAAATGGTTTTATTATTTTTCAAAAGTTTATTTTCCGTTGGGTGTTGTAAAAATGATGCATAAAACATTACCGGAGAAAGACCATTTTATTACGCAGATATTTTGTCTGTCCGTTGGGAGCGGTAACCTGAAGCTGGTAAATGTATATTCCGCGGCTGATTTTCATGCCGGTATCGGAAGTGCAATTCCAGTGGATGCGTCCCGAAGAAAATCCCACCGGGTTCAGTTCAACATGCAGGCTTTTTACCAGCCGGCCTTCCAGATTATAAATGTTTATCTTTACTTTTAGCAGCTTTCCCGCCTGATTGTGCTGAAAAACAAAATCTGTTGCATTGGTTACCGGGTTGGGCAGGTTTACCAGATGTTTGATCACCAGTGATGAAGAAGTTTCCACAACAAACGGAAGTTCTGCCGTGGAGGAATTGTTGTATAAATCCCATGCTTTTAAACGGATGACATGGTGCCCATTGGACAGGCCGTTGAGCTGAAAACGTATGGTGCCGCTGGTATAACTGCCTTCATCGGCCACATAATAAGCATTCAGGTTATAACTTTTGTCTGGGTTGTTGTCCAACGTGGCAATGATGTTGTGACCAATACCGTTACCGGTAGTATTGATGCCGTTTTTATCGCTCAGGCGGGCAAAAAGCACGGGGTCGGCATTGGTTACGTCACCCGGAGAAAAAGTGGTGTCATTCATGTAAAGTCGAATCCTGGGACCGGTAGTGTCCGTTGCTGCCCGGTTGTCGTAGCCGCCCACAATGATGTTTTCGTAGTACCCGTGCCCATCACTGTGTCCGTTGTCAAAATAATAACTTATCCGGCCTTTACCAAATTTGTAAGCAATATCTTTAGGGACTATAAAAGAGAAATCAAACGAGCCGTTTTTAATGGCTGCCTGTCCTTTAAACAGAATATTTTTCCATTCATAAAAAGTGGTTATGCGACTATCCGGATCAGTGCCTAAGGTGGTTATTGCTGATTTTTTATCAAAAACCGTAGAAAAAAGTGTCCCGTTATAATTTGTCAGTTTCTGACCGTTTTCATCAGTTATTTCTCCTTGTATGTGTACTTTTGAAAGGGCCCTTAATGTGTCGGGATGACTTTCTGTCACCGCTTTGGCGTTAATGAAGGTAGTTTTAGCAATGTCTTTCGGGCAAGCCATTCGCAAAGCAGGGTCGCCTATCAAAATAAATTTTTTGTCGTTGTCGCCCCCGAGTATTTTGGAATGCATGATCACATCGCCGAAACAGGGATGACGGCCATTGATTTTTTCAAACAGGTTGTTTTTATAAATGGCCATGTTCAGTGCCAAATTAGCACTGGCATAGGTGGCACGGGTGGTTGTAAAAAGGGCAATGGCCCCGCCATGAGGGTTCATAAAAACATGTTCTCCTGCCGATACAAGTTCAGGGTTGTCGTAACGTGTAAATTCACAGGTTGCAGTAATAAAAACGGTGAGTTTGTTTTTATTTGTCCATGAATCGATATCGGAAATGGTCATGAACCGTTCGTGTCCCAGACCGACTTCTCCGCCATGGCCGGAATAATTAAAGATCAGTGTGCCATGGTCAATGGCCGAATTGATGGCTTTGTTCAAAGCCGGTGCCCGCTGGCCACTGGGCGTTGAAATTTGTGGAAAAGCATCAAGATAGAGTTTGTTTATGCCATATGCCGGATAATGACTGCTAAGATATTTGGTGAGTGTTTCAGCATCGTCCAAATGGCGGTTGTAGTCGCCGTCGTCGGCAACGAATGTCAACCTGTTTCGCCAGGGGCCCATATTTTGTGGTGTGTTTGTCCCGTAGCTGATACATTTGTCCACGGCATTTTTGGCTTCCTGTGGCGTGTCCACCGGAAAACGTCCGATACCGATATCTAACCTGTCACTGCTGCTGACGCCTTCCCCGTTGTCAAGGTAGCCATAATAGTCGTCGGTAGCTATGGAGGTAATGGTGTTGAGCGAGTTGACCGATTCCCAACAGGGAACAAAATTGGTGTTGTCTGGCAGACGGTTTTTGTAGTCGTAGGAGGCATCCCCAAAAAGTAACAAATACTTTAGCCTTTTTCCAGGGCTGCTCTGGTCGTAAATGTGTTTGACAAAATCGCGAATGGCTGTAATATCATGTGTCCCGGAAGAAAATTCATTGTATATTTTTTGGGGAGTGGTGACGTAAACGGTCATGCCATCTTTTTGCCGGTGAAAATTGGCCAGCCGTTGTGCCTCAGGCAAAAAATCGTGATAAGCAACGATTAGAAAATCAATATTTTTTACAGCATGCAGATCCTGGTTTTCCACTTTTCCCACAAACTCGGGAGAATAGAATTTACTGCCGTCAAATGCAATAAAAGCTTTGAAAGGAGCTGTATTGGTGTTGAACGTCACCATTCCCGGAGATTGTTGAAGTTTCATTTTTTTGGGGTCCAGCGGTTGTGAAATGTCCCATATTTCTACTTTTTTTGTGGTTTGTAAATGGTAACGTGCCATGGTGCCTGAAGAGAAAATATTTCGGAAGGCCAGTTGTCCGCCATCAAAGATCAGTTGCCGTTGAACGTTCAATTCAATATAATCGAGATAGCCGATGGAGGCGGAAGAACTTCGCTGAAAGACTGTTTTCACCGAAATTTTATCCGAAGCCGGGTAAAAGGAAAACTGGGTACTACCGCCTTTGCCCACATCGTAGCCGCTGTTTCCGGTAATGGCCATTTGTAACACACTCTGCAATTTACCATTGGTATAGATCAGAAATTGATTTGATGAAAAGGCTTTGGAAGCAAAGACTGCTTTCAGCCAGGCCTTTTGTGTTTTGATGATATGGGGGAAATTGAAATTGAAGGTGTAATTGTCAGGAAAATCATAAATTTCTCCGTACCATGTCCTGCCTGTGCCGCCAAGGTTGTGTTCATCCAATTCATGGCAGGCATAATCGGTGAAACTGGTTACATTCGTGTCGGGTGTGCCGGAAACAGATTCCTGTTGAATGCGCCATCCCGGTGTTGTACCCATGGTCAGAAAATAATAGGCATAATTATCATAATAATTGGTTTGATGGTGAAAATGCCCTGTGGAAGGGTCATATTTCCATACCACAGGACCAACGCCGTAAAACAAAATATAATCACCGGGTCCGAATTTTCCATCGCCGTTATCTATAACTTCTATGGGATTTTCTGTTAGCCCTGCCGGACGGGGGGCATCGTTCAGTTCAGGCAGGATACCGCCACCGTTTCCGTAAAGGGCAATATTTTTAGGGTTTCCGTTCACGGGAAACCCCATATTTTTTAATTCTTCGTATGTCAGCTTGTAAATACCGCTTTTGTTGATGCGTATTTTAAACCATTGTCCTTCTGCCAGCACCGAATGTGATAACAAGTGTTGTTTTGTTGTCAGTGGGTTTTCCGGCAGGTTTTTTACATTAATTTTTATTCTGAAAGAGAGCAGTTTTTCAAACTGCTTCTTTTTGGGGTTCCATCGCAAAGGGATCAAATGAATATCGGCGTAGGGCTGCTGGCGCGCCATGGAAAGCTGGACAGAAAGATGAAAAGTTGTATCATTGAACCTTTTCTTTGAAAGCCACAAAGAAGCTTCGGCATCAACAGGCAGTATTTGTTTGTCTGTTAACCGGGCTTTTAGTTGTACAGCTGCCGAATGAATTGGCAACATTTTGCTGAAAGCAGGTAACCCGTCAGGTGCCGAAAAAAAAGCTCCATCAAAGGAAAGACGCTGAAAAACATAACCGTTACCGGCTTGTAAATGTTGCATGCCCTGCCAACGAAGTGTATCATTAAAAGAATAGTTAATGCTATAACCAACAAGGGGGAAAGCCAGGACAAAGAGAAAAAATGTGAACCGTTTAATCAGCATAGAAGTTATTTCGCAGGCAAATATATTGAATAGGAATAAACATTTTGTTAAAAACGGGCAAAAACTGTATTTATTTTATGGCATCCGTGGCCATGGCAGGAAGTATCAGGGGTAATGTTTCACATTGGAATTTATCATGGTGTCGGGAAAATTTTGTTAAATTTGAAAACTAATCTTAGTGTCTTCCATCTTAATTATATACATTTGCAACTTTCACAAAAAGAAAACAGCTTTTAAAGACAATAAAAACCCTTGGAAATAGTTATACATTAAGAAAAAATTAATGGCAATAAAAATGCTGAAATTCAACAAAATTTTTATCATTCTCTTTTTACTTGGCAGTGTGGCGCTTCTAACTACATCCTGTAACAAAGAAGGGAAAAACATATCGCGTACCACCGGGTGGGCCTATAATGACCCTAAAAATGGAGATTTTCAGGTTACCCAATTGAAAGAACAAAAAACAGGTCCCGGTCTTGTGTTTATCGAAGGGGGAACGTTCACCATGGGCGCTACAGAAGAAGATGCGCCTTTTTATGAGTGGGACAATCGTCCGCATCAGGTTACTGTCAACAGTTTTTATATGGATGAGACGGAAGTCAGCAACCTGGCCTACCTTGAATATATTTACTGGTTAAAAAGGGTTTACGGACAGGATTATCCCATGGTTGTGCGTAATGCGCTTCCTGATACAACTGTTTGGCTGAATAAAATGACATACAACGAGCCGTTGGTTGAAAATTATTTCCGGCATCCGGCTTATCACGATTATCCGGTGGTGGGTGTCAGTTGGCTGCAGGCCAATGCTTACGCTGCCTGGCGTACCGACAGGGTTAACGAACAACGGCTGATCAATGCCGGATACCTTACTTATGATCCCAATCAGAAAGATGATAACAGTTTTAATACGGAGGCATACCTTGCCGGCCAGTACAAAGGGAAACCGGGTAAAAAAAGTTTGGAACGAAATAAAAAAGATACCACTGCAACCGGCCAGCGTATAGCCAGCTACGGGGATGGCATTATTTTGCCTCATTACCGGTTACCTACCGAAGCCGAATGGGAATATGCCGCTTTGGGGCTTATAGGCAATACGGTGAAAAACAGGATTGTGGACAGAAGAATTTATCCATGGAGTGGAAATGGCCTTCGTTCGGACAACAGGAAAAATTATGGAAAATTTCTTGCCAACTTCAAGATTGGTGAAGGCGATTACATGGGAGTTGCCGGTGACCTGAATGATGGTGCCAGCCTCCCCGCACCGGTATTTTCATACTGGCCCAATGATTTCGGGCTTTATAACATGGCCGGCAATGTGAGCGAATGGGTATTGGACAGATATTCCCCCACTTCCTTTCAGCAGACTTCCGATTTTGATCCCTATTACGGTGGAGGCTTTAAAACATTCAAACGGGGGCCGAATGGAAAAATTGTCCAAAAAGACAGTCTTGGCCGTATACCGCTTGTCCCGCTTAGCAAAAGCAAATTGGCACAAATGCAAGGCTCGGCTCCGCCTCCGGACAAATTCAACATGAGTGAAAATGCACGGAATGGATATGCAGTATATGGTGTTACTTCTTTGGTAAACAGCAAGTCGAGGGTCATCAAAGGTGGTTCCTGGAAAGACCCGCCTTATTATCTGAGTCCCGGCGTGAGGCGCTACATGGATGAGGATGAATCTTCCGCTACCGTGGGATTCCGTTGCGCCATGAGCCGTGTGGGCAGCCCTGAGCCTCCAAAACATTATAAATGGAAAAAGAAAAGGTAAATTTGTAAAAATGATTAATTTTAAGGGCTGTTTCATGAAAGCGGAACAGCCTTTTTTTATGAATACTTTGGAAAAAATATACGGCCTCTTTCGTCAATATCGATATGTGAGTACCGATACAAGAAACCTTCAAAAAGGAAGCCTTTTCTTTGCCCTTTCCGGCCAAAAATTTAACGGGAACCTTTTTGCCGATGAGGCCATCAAAAAGGGAGCGGCAGCTGTTGTTGTGGATGACCCGGTATTTTTTAAAGAAAATGATGACCGTTATATCCTTGTTAAAAATACGCTGAATACCTTACAGGAACTTGCAAAATTTCACCGCGACAGATTGGATATTCCTGTGTTGGCCATTACCGGAACCAACGGGAAAACCACCACCAAAGAACTTTGTGCGGCCGTCCTTTCTTCCGAAAAGAAAATTTGTGCTACTAAGGGTAATTTCAATAATCACATAGGTGTTCCTTTGACCTTGTTGTCTATCCGTGAAGAAACAGAAATAGCCATTGTGGAAATGGGGGCCAACCATCCGGGAGAGATTGCTAACCTGTGCCGCATTGCCCGGCCTACCCACGGTTTAATTACTAACATTGGCAAAGCACATCTCGAAGGATTTGGGAATATGCAGGGAGTGATATCTACTAAAAATGAACTTTATCAGTACATTAAAAACAGAAAAGGAACACTTTTTGTCCATAAAGATAATCCGATGCTTATGCAATTGTCTGAGGGGGCTGAAAGGGTTACTTACGGCTTTCCGCCGGCGGATGTGGAAGGAAAACCGGGGAAATCAGCTCTTTTTGTTGAGATAACAGGCAACAGGCAAACCCATAACAGAGTGATAAAAACACAACTTTATGGTGCTTATAATTTTAGTAACATAATGGCATCCATCGCCGTAGGAGATTATTTTGGTGTTTCTGAAAAAAGCCTTGTCAACGCACTGGCAGGATATAATTCAAAAAACAACCGGTCACAGCTTTTACAAACATCCCGCAATACACTTGTTTTGGATGCCTATAATGCCAATCCCGAAAGCATGAAACTTGCCATTCAGGATTTTGTCAGCCGGCAGTTTAATAACCCCGTGCTTATTCTGGGCGACATGTTTGAACTGGGGAAAGCTTCTCTTCCGGAACATAAAAAGATCGTGGATGCTTTGGAAGATATGGATATTCAAAGGGTTATCCTGATAGGAAGGGATTTTTGCCGGATAACGCAAACATCCCCCTTTCAAAAATTTACTACAACCGAAGAGGCAGGAGAATACCTGAAAAATCATCCCATAAAAGGAGCCCATATCCTGGTGAAAGGCTCACGTGGAATGGAGTTGGAAAAACTTATTCAATATTTATAATGATGGGTCAATACAGTGCATTAGGAATGATGTCGGGAAGTTCGCTGGACGGACTGGACATGGCATATTGTGAATTTTGGGAAAATGAGGGAAAGTGGGGTTACAATATAAAAGAAGCCGAAACGATCCCTTATCCTGAAGAGTGGAAAATGATGTTGCAGGAGAGTTTTTACGCCAGTGGAGAAAAACTTCAGGAAAATAATATCGCATATGGCAGGTTTCTCGGTGAAAAAGCCAAAGGGTTTTTGAAAAAACATAATCTGAAACCAAATGTGATTGCTTTACACGGACACACTGTTTTTCACAGGCCGGAGAAAGGCTTTAGTTTACAACTCGGTTGTGGACAAGCCGTTGCCATAATAACACAGATAGAAACCGTGAGTGAT
>JALUYM010000350.1 GCA_027018745.1 Bacteroidales bacterium
TACCTCAGAACTATTTGGCCTGGTGCAGGAAGTGCCGCAATCTGAAAAAACCCCTTTTTATCCCCGTTCTCCTTATGCTGTGGCGAAACTATACGGTTACTGGATAACCGTAAACTACAGGGAAGCATACAATATGTTTGCCTGTAATGGTATCCTTTTCAACCACGAGTCCCCCATTAGAGGCGAAACCTTTGTTACCCGTAAAATAACGCGTGCCGCTGCTAAAATTGCCCTGGGATTACAGGATAAAATATACCTCGGCAACCTGGATGCCCAACGCGACTGGGGCCATGCCAAAGACTATGTCCGCATGATGTGGATGATCCTTCAGGCAGACAAACCCGAAGACTGGGTCATTGCCACCGGCATCACCACCAAAGTAAGAGATTTCGTAAAAATGGCATTCAACGAAGTCGGTATTGAGCTGGAGTTTAAAGGAAAGGGAGCTAATGAAAAAGGATTTGTGAAAAAATGTAACCATCCCGATTATCAATTGCAAACAGGGAAAGAGGTAGTTACAGTAGATTCTAGGTATTTCAGGCCTACAGAAGTAGAACTGCTCAAAGGAGATGCTTCCAAAGCAAAAAACAAACTAGGCTGGGTGCCTGAATATGACCTGAAGACATTGGTTAAGGATATGATGGTGTCTGATATTAACCTGATGAAAAAAGACACCTATTTGAGGGAAGGTGGGTTTAGGACATTGAACTATTACGAGTAGTTTTTCTGATTTGTATAAATCTATGGGGGATGAAAGCTTGGGTATATATCGTTACAAATAGAAAGGATGGAGTAGTTTATGTCGGTGTAACAAGTGAATTAAAATATAGAATCAAAAGCCATAAAATAAAAAAATATAAGCATTCTTTTTCCGCCAGATATAATCTTGACAAGCTGGTTTACTACGAGGAATACAACAGTATTATAACAGCAAGAGCAAGAGAGAAACAGCTTAAAGCAGGAAATCGGGCCAGAAAGATAAAACTAATTGAAAGTCTGAATCCTGAATGGAAGGATTTGTTTGATGAAATTTGACTTAAGCTTGAAAAGATTGCTTCGCTTCGCTCGCAAATTCCTGCCACTAACTTTTTTCCATAGTATAAATTTCTAAAAAAATGAATATAGAAGTACGGCTTTGCGAGGGAGGTACGACCGAAGCAAACCCCAGAAATGTTGACGATCAAAATTTATAAAAAAATGAAAAAAGATTCCCGTATATACATCGCCGGTCACACCGGCCTCGTCGGCTCTGCTATAGTAAAAACCTTAAAGCAAAAAGGCTACACCAACATCATCGGCAAAACCAGTAAAGAGCTTGATTTGCGGGATCCTATGGCCGTCCGTTCTTTTTTTGAATGGGCTAAGCCCGAATACGTTTTTCTGGCAGCAGCCAAAGTGGGCGGTATCGTTGCCAACAACACCTACCGGGCAGACTTTATCTATGATAACCTGATGATACAGAATAATGTTATTCATGAGGCTTACAGAAGCCGGGTGAAAAAACTCATGTTCCTTGGCTCTACCTGTATTTATCCACGGGAATGTCCCCAGCCCATGAAAGAAGAATATTTGTTGACTTCCCCGCTGGAATACACCAACGAACCCTATGCCATTGCCAAAATCGCCGGTATCAAGATGTGTGAAAGTTACAACATACAGTATGGAACCAACTTCATTTCCGTCATGCCCACCAACCTGTACGGGCCCAATGATAACTTCGATTTGGAAAAAAGCCACGTACTCCCCGCATTAGTCCGTAAAATCCACCTCGGAAAATGCCTTGAAAACAACGATTGGGATGCCATCCGGAACGACCTGAACAAAAGACCGATAGAAGGAGTGAATGAGAGCAGTAGTGAAGAAGAGATACTTAAAATATTGAATAAATATGGTATTTCCATGAACTTGCCAACAGCCAAAGGCCAACAGCCAACAGCCAGCGTTGAAATCTGGGGCTCCGGCAAGCCCATGCGCGAATTCCTCTGGAGCGAAGAAATGGCAGAAGCCTGTGTCTTCCTCATGGAAAACATTGATTTTAAAGATACAATAAACCAACAGCCAACAGCTAATAGCCAACAGCTAATAGCCAATACCCAACAGCCTGAAATCAGAAATACACATATAAATATAGGTACCGGACAAGAAATCAGCATTAAAAACCTTGCCGAGCTTGTCAAAGAAAAGGTGGGCTTCAAAGGAGAGTTAAACTTTAACACTTCCAAACCTGATGGTACGATGCGCAAACTTACCGATGTCACCAAACTCCACAACCTTGGCTGGCATCACAAGATTGAGATTGAAGAAGGCGTGGCGAAGATGTACCGGTGGTATGTAAAATAACGTTTTCTTTTGGTGTGCAGTTTAAAGATAATTGAGCGTAGGGCGGCGCCTCCCCTTTAGGGGACCGAGGGGGCGCGAGAGGAATGAAAAAAGCTATTGCCCGCCACACTCCCAACCCCTAAAGGGGCGTCCCATCACATGGTTCGAAGTTTGAATTGGGCGCAAGGCTTCCCCTTTAGGAGACTGAGGGGTCGCGCAGGAGCATCCCCCAACGCCCCGAGCTGTGGGATGGGAATACCGCCATGCGGTGTGTGGAGGCTATTGTGGGGTATGAGGAAAAAGGATAATTTTGTTTGAATGTCCCCCGCTGGCGGGGGAGTGTGTAAGCATGAGGGTGGCAAGGGGGTGGAACTTGTCCCCCGCTGGAGAGCCTGTCCGCTTCTGGCGTGAGGGTGCAGGGGGAGGAAAAACAAACTCAAAGGCAAAAGGCTAAAGCGCAAAGTAAAAAGTAAACAGAACAAAATCGAACTTCAAAATTTTAAACTTTGAACTTTAGTCTTTGAACTTTACACTTTTACTGATAATTCCACCCCCTCCTTCCCGCAAGGCCATCACACCCCCCGCCGGCGGGGGATACAGATTGCCCCCTCCAGGGGCATAAAGTTCTCTTTTGCAGAATGTCCCCCTCTGGAGGGGGAGTGCGTAAGCTTGTGGGTAGGAAGGGGGAGGAATTTGTCCCCCGTTGGCATTGCCCCCAAAAGACTTCTTAAGGGAAATGACAGTTTTATTATGCAGCGCAGGCTTCGCCCCTTTAGGGGCGATAGGGGGTGCAGGGGGTGACGTCTTGTAAGTCCCAAATACATATTAACAGTAAAAAACAAAAAAATAAATTCCACCTTCTTCCCAACGCAGATACCCACCGCACTCTCCCGCCAGCGGGAGACAGGTTGCCCCTTTAGGGGCAAGTGGGCTCCTTTACGTAAGTAACAAAGGGCGTTTAGGCAAGGATATTCCTATTACGAAAGAAATTGCCCTTTCCGCAGTTTCTTTCCTGGGGTCACTCCCTGATTCTTAAGAGATTCCTGCCCGACAGCAGGCGGTTCCTGTGAAAAAAGGAGGAACAACCTGTCCGGTTCATCAGTAGGAGACAATAAAAATACCATATGCAGGCATAACAAAATATTATTACCTTTATACTTTAGAATATCAGGATAATTAGAAGTAATACTTTGAAATGTCATGTATATCAGAAAGCAGTCATTTCAGGCTTCGGATAATGAAAGCTTGTTCCTTTGGGGAGCCAGGCAAACGCTGAAATTGTAAATTATTCCAATATTGATACTGATTGTGGTGTAAGCGCACCTACCGTGAAGAGTATTTTCAAATACTGGTTGATACTTTAACAGGCCGTTTTCTCCCTTCATTTCAGAAAAAACCAAAGCGCAGGGTTATCCTGGCGCCTAAGTTTTATTACTTTGATATTGGTATGGCCAATTACCTGCTAAAAAGAAAATCAATAGAACCGGGAAGTGAAACATTCGGTAAAGCGTTTGAACATTTTATCTATCATGAAATATATACTTACAGCAGTTACTCGGGAATACATTACCCTGTTAGTTACTGGAGAACCGCTTCACAAATAGAAGTTGACTTTGTACTTGGCGATCATGAAGTTGCTATTGAGGTAAAGGCGACCGAACAAGCAAGCCAACGTCATTTGAAAGGGTTGAAAAGTTTTGCAGAAGAATATAAAGTAAAGAAACTAATTCTTGTAAATAATGATCCTTACGCACGCCGGATGGGAGAAATAACGGTTATGCCGTGGAAAGTTTTTCTTGATAAGCTTTGGGCCGGAGAGATTATTGAATAGAAATCCCCCGAACACTACATTCACCTGTCATTTCGACGACCGCAGGGAGGAGAAGCCTCCAAAAAGCACCACTGTTCTCTCTTTCTATTGTCGAGCGAAGTGAAGTTGAGACCTGCCTGCCGCAGGCAGGAACCTCTCAATTTTTTATTACTTTTGACAAAAGAACAGAAACAAGGAGGGTAAAACCGGTTATAAAAATACTTTGCTGTGACAGTATAGGGAAAAAATAATTAATTTTGAACCCTTTAAAATAAAACTATCATGGGTGAATATATCTTCAAAGGCAATTATAAAAATAAAACCGGGATTGTGAAAGTCAGATTATTGCTCATTCATTTTAAAGATGAAAATAATATTCATTTCATTTATTCTCCACATCTTGATTTAACCGGTTATGGCAAAAGTTTAAGTGAAGCAAAGAAATCTTTTACTGTTGTTTTTGAAGATTTTATAGACTATACACTTAAAAAGAAAACCCTCGGAAAGATACTTACCGAATTGGGTTGGGAATTAAAAGGGAGTATAAAAAAGCCCCGGAAAATATTTGCACCAAGTATTACAACTGTAATAAAAGAAAACGAGTATGTATCTGAAATTTTTGATAAATATCCGGTAAATACTTATCACCAGGAAGTGGGTATTCCGGCTATCGCCTAAATATCCGTATTTATATCAACGCAAAAGCTGTCTAATATTCCATTAAAAGAATTTCGAAAATTTCTTAAAAGTCAGGGTTTAAATATTATAAAATCGTCAAAAGGAAGGGGTGGACACGAAAAATGGTCAAAATCAGATATGGACAGACCTGTGACAATACAAACACACATTGATCCCGTTCCTGAATTTATTATTAAGCAAGTTTTGCGTCATTTGAAAATGGAAAGGGATGAATTTTTCGAAAAGTTTGAAAAAATTTAACTGTGGATTGTTTTACAAACTCAACAATACGAAAAGAAATATAAACTGATAAATTAATTTTCGGGAATAAATTGTCATCCTATGGACAAAATGACAACAAAATCTATCTCCACCCTCTCTTGTTTGTTTCTAAAATGCGCTATATTTGCAGTATTACGGAAATAAAATGAATTATCTTGCATTCAAAGATAGTTGTATGACCTCGCCTGTTTTTCCATTGATCAGGTCTATGCCTGGCAGCCCGGTTTCGACAGGAATAATTTATACCGTTGGATCAAAAAAGGCCTGCTTGTCCGTTTGAGACGCGGTTATTTTGCTATTCCCGAATACAAAAACAAGCCGGATTATGCAATAATGCACTGCTGACCAAGTATATACAATTGATAATCCTTGATTATTTATCCACAACTTCATACATACGCAAGATCCGTTTTATTGGCGGAACAAGTATTCGATTCATCAAAAGAATAGACTGTTTTTCGGAAGACCTTGATTTTGACTGTAAAATGTTTTCACAGGATGATTTTACAAACATGACAGATGATATTTTGTATTTTCTCCATCAAAGCAATTTACAGGTAGAAACAAAAGATGCTTTCAATCCAAAATTAAAAGCATTCCGCAGGAGTTTTTATTTCCCTGAATTTCTTTTTGAGTTAGGTTTGAGCGCCCACCGCGAAGAAAGGTTTTTGATAAAAGAAATAGTGCCAGAATCCTTCATATTGAAGCTTTTTTTGACGGATTATAGAAACCGGCCTGCGCAGCGGCGACATGACCATGCCCGAAGAGGTCAATCCACCGCTGCCGCACGAATCCTTTCGTGTGGTATTATCCAATCAATCACCCAAACAACCAATCAGCCAATCACCTCGTCACGCAGTCACCTTCTTCCCAGCTCCGGAGGAGCGCAATATTTATAGACCCGTATGCACCAAAGCGAAATGCGGGGATATAAGAAAAGGTACGGAACCCGTTTTGGCGGGATTTTTGCCCGCAGGCAGCAAAAATCGTGACAAAACGAAAAAATACCGGGACACCCTGAAACTCACCCGTCACCCCCAGCGTCCCGAGCTGTGGGATGGGAATACGGCCGGAAGGTATGTGGAAGCTATTGTGGGTTATCAGGAGAAAGGATAATTTTGTTTGAATGTCCCCCGCTGGCGGGGGAGTGTGTAAGCATGAGGGTGGTAAGGGGGTGGAATCTATCCCCCTTTGCCTGCCCGACATGCCTTGGCAGGCGGGGAGAGCCTGTCCCGACAAACAGTCGGGAGGGTGCCGGGGGTGGAACTTGTCCCCCTCTGGAGGGGGTGCAGGGGGAGGAATATTGTATGTCCCAAATACAGATTATAAGAACAGAACGTAAAAAAAAGAAAAATAACTTCCACCCTCTTCCCAACGCGAATACCTACCGCACTCTCCCGCCAGCGGGAGACAGGTTGCCCCTTTAGGGGGCAAAAAATTTCTCTTTTGCAGAATGTCCCCCTCTGGAGGGGGAGTGCGTAAGCTTGTGGGTGGTAAGGGGGAGGAATTTTATATGTCTCAAATACAAAGTAAAAGTAAAAAACAGAAAAGATTAAATTCCACCCCCTCCTTCCTGCAAGGCCATCACACCCCCCGCCAGCGGGGGATATGAATGCCCCTTTAGGGGCATAAAGTTTTCTTTTGCGCAGGTAACAAAGGGCGTTTAGGCAAGGATATTCCTATTGCGAAAGAAGTTGCCCTTTCCGCAGTTTCTTTCCTGGGGGTCGTTCCTTGGTTCTTAGAAGATTTCTTACAATTTGGGAATATAATTCCCTTTTTGTATATTTGCCCCATGATAAAAAGAGAGGCCGTATCGGTATTAAAAAAACTTGCCCGGCAATTTAAGGCAGTGGCCATTATTGGTCCCCGCCAATCGGGTAAAACAACCCTTGCCCGGCATGCTTTTGGGAATAAACCTTATGTAAATTTAGAAAACCCCGATACCCGGCAATTTGCCATGGAGGACCCTCGCGGTTTTCTTGACCAGTTTCCCCGGGGGGCTGTTCTTGATGAGGTGCAAAGGGTTCCCCATATCTTTTCTTATTTGCAGCAGATTCTTGATGAAAGCAATATTCCCGGCCTGTTTATCCTCACCGGCTCCAATAATTTTTTGTTACAGGAAAACATTTCACAAAGCCTGGCCGGCAGGATTGCCTATATCGTACTGCTCCCGTTTTCCCTCCGGGAACTTTCCGGAACAGGCAACCGGACTTTAGACGAAACCCTTTTCAGGGGCATGTATCCTCCCGTTTATGATCAGCCTGTTGAAATAAATGACTGGTATCTTAATTATATTCGTACTTATATTGAAAGAGATGTCAGACAGCTAAAAAATATCACGAATCTTTATGGTTTTGAGAGGTTTATAAAACTTTGTGCCGGACGGACAGGCCAATTACTGAATATGTCGTCCCTGGCTATTGAAACGGGTGTTGACCATAAAACAATTGCTTCATGGTTGGGAATTTTGGAGAGTAGTTTTATCCTGTACAGGCTGGCACCCCACCATAAAAATTTCAATAAGAGGGTTGTAAAAATGCCCAAACTTTATTTTTATGATACCGGCTTGGTTTGTGCCCTTCTCGGGATTCAAAATAAAGAACAACTTGCTTTTAACCCTGTCAGGGGGGCGTTGTTTGAAAATTTTATTATCAACGAATTGATAAAATCAGGCCACAATAAGGGAAAACCACTTCCTGTTTTCTTTTGGCGCGACAATACAGGCCATGAAATCGATGTTGTTATCGAAAAAGCCAATGAATTATTTCCCATCGAAATAAAATCGGGGAAAACCATAACCTCAGGTTTTTTTACAGGATTGGATTTTTGGTATAAAATAAGCGGACAAAATAACGGAGCAGTAGTGTATGGAGGCGATATTTATCAAAAAAGGAGTAACGGAACGGAAATTATCCCGTGGAACAGGCTGGAAGGAGTAATGCGCCTGCTTACCTGAGGCAAAAGAGAAATCTCCCGGAAAAGAAGTTGCCCCTTCAGCGGGCTTTTTCCTGGGATGCTTCCTTATGCTTAGGAGATTCCTGCCCGACTGGCACCGTTCAGGCGGGTCTCACCGCCGGCGCACAATACCGGCCCACATGGTTCGAAATGACAATGTTGTTTCAAATGTCCCCCGCTGGCGGGGGAGTGTGTAAGCATGAGGGTGGCAAGGGGGTGGAATTTATCCCCCTCTGCCTGCCCGACATGCCTTGGCAGGCGGGGCGAGCCTGTCCCGACAAACAGTCGAGGGTGCAGGGGGTGGAGTCTTATATGTCCCAAATACAAAGTAAAAGTAAAAAAACAGAAAAGATTAACTTCCACCCCCTCCTTCCTGCG
Organism: Bacteroidales bacterium; assembly: GCA_027018745.1. Lineage (GTDB taxonomy): Bacteria > Bacteroidota > Bacteroidia > Bacteroidales > F082 > Sulfidibacterium. The sequence continues at coordinate 8,423 of JALUYM010000350.1, forward strand.
AGGCCATCACACCCCCCGCCAGCGGGAGACAGGTTGCCCCTTTAGGGGCATAAAGTTTTCTTTTACGTAAGTAATTGGTGAGTAAGGATGTCCCCCTCTGGAGGGGGAGTGTGTAAGCTTGTGGGGAGGAAGGGGGAGGATATCCCTCTCTGCCTGCCCGAATGACCCCTGGTCAGGCGGTA
>JALUYM010000351.1 GCA_027018745.1 Bacteroidales bacterium
GAAAAATACTACCCGCGAAATTTCCATCGATTACATTCAAAAAATTGTATGCGATTATTTTAACATTTCACTTGATTTGTTAAATTCCAAAACAAGAAAACGTGAAATTGTCCAGGCGAGGCAGCTGGCCATGTATTTTTCCAAAAAACACACCAAAAACTCACTGGCTACCATTGGCCTTCAATGTGGTAACAAAGATCATGCTACTGTTTTGCATGCCTGTCGTACGGTAAATAACCTGATCGAAACAGACCGGCGGTTCAGGGTATATGTGGATGAAATTGATAAAAAACTGAAACTTTAACTATGACAACAACATTGTTTTTCCTGTAAAATGAAAATCTTTTCAGGAACTTTTTGACTCGTTATTTGGCATAGCTTTTGATTCGTATAATTTTTGTAATTTAGAGAAAAATATTTATAAAAAAGCGAGATCATGAATGTGTTGTTTGTAGATTTGGGTAACGTTTGCCGTTCCCCTATGGCTGAGGCCATTTTAAAAAAGAAATTCAAGGAAAATAATTTGATAGGTGAGGTTGACTCTGCCGGATTTGAATCTTTTAATATTAACGAACCACCTGATGTCAGGGCTGTAAATACTGCATTGAATCACGGATATGTGCTGGATGGGATTGCCAGGATCTTTTTGAAAGAGGATTTTAATCGTTTTGATAAGATCTATGTTATGGATACTAAAAATTACAACGATGTTTTAGCATTGGCCAAAACCGATGAACAGAAAGCCAAAGTTGATTATTTGTTGAGTGTCCTTGATAATGGAAACCACAAAACAGTCCCCGATCCTTATCATTCCGGTACCGATGATTGCGAGGCTGTTTTTTCCATTTTGGACAAAGCTACGGATAAAATCCTGGAATTAGCCATGGCCGAAGTAAGTAGTTGATAAATAATGTATTATCCCTCCAGAGAACAAATACTGGCATCGGCCGGACGCATCGCTTTTGGTATTCACCGAACCCCGGTTTTACATTCTGCATATCTCGATAAAGCATTTGATACCTCTTTTTATTTTAAATGCGAGAACTTTCAGAAGGCAGGGGCTTTTAAATCGCGGGGTGCTATAAATGCCGTTTTTTCTCTTGAAGAACAACAGGTATCTAAAGGCGTAGCTACCCATTCCTCAGGTAATCATGCCCAGGCACTGGCGCGTGCAGCTGCGTTACGCCAGGTTCCGGCTTATATAGTTATGCCTGAAAATGCCCCCCGGGTAAAGATCAAGGCTGTGAAAGGATATGGAGGCCGAATTACTTTTTGTCCGCCCACCCTCGAAGCCCGTGAAAATACTTTAAAACAAATTATTTTGAAAACAGGAGCGGTAGAAATCCATCCTTATGACGATCTTAAAGTAATTGAAGGCCAGGCTACTGCAGCAATGGAGCTGTTGGAAACGGAACCTGACCTGGATATTATTTTGTGTCCTGTGGGAGGGGGTGGCCTGCTGAGCGGGACAGCACTTTCTGCCCGTTATTTTTCAGGGAAGGCAAAGGTTATTGCCTGTGAACCTGCCGGTGCCGACGATGCTTACCGTTCTTTTAAATCCGGAAGATTTGTGCCCAGCGTTCACCCAAATACCATTGCTGATGGTTTGCTGACTTCTCTTGGAAGACTCACTTTTCCCATTGTTCGTGAGTTTGTGGATGATATTGTTACTGTGGAAGAGAAAAATATCGTGAAGGCCATGCAGTTGATCTTTGAAAGGATGAAGATCGTTGTAGAACCGTCTTCAGCAGTCCCGTTGGCAGCTGTGCTTGAGAAAAAAGTTGATGTGGCAGGAAAAAAAACCGGTATTATTTTGTCAGGAGGCAATGTGGATTTGGATCATTTGCCTTGGCAATAAATCAATTATCTATGGCAAAAGTAAAAAAAGGAACACTTTATCTGTTCCCGGTTACGCTCGGAAACAATGATACGATGCAGCAGGTTATCCCGCTTTATAATTATGAAATCTTATTTCGGGTCAGCAATTTCATTGTGGAAAATATCAGAAGTGCCCGCCGTTTTATTAAGAAATCAGGTCATCCTGTTCCTATCGACCAAATTCAATTTTTTGAATTAAACAAACATACCAGGGAAGAAGTCCTGCCTTCCTTTTTACGGCCGGCCGAAGAAGGAAAGGACATGGGGATTCTTTCTGATGCCGGTACGCCTGCTGTCGCTGATCCTGGTGCTTTGGCCGTGAAGATGGCCCATCAAAAAAATATCCGCGTGGTACCGTTGGTAGGCCCCAATTCTATCCTTTTGGCACTTATGGCTTCCGGATTTAACGGGCAGCAGTTTTGTTTTCATGGTTATTTGCCCATTGAAACTTCTCAACGTGAAAAAAAAATCCGTGAAATTGAACTGGATGCCTGGCACAAAAATACCAGTCAGATTTTTATCGAAACGCCATACCGCAACAATAAATTGTTAAAAAGCCTGATAAAGACATGTAAACCGCAAACTTTGCTTTGTATAGCGAGTAACCTGACCCTGCCCGATGAAAAAATAACTACCGGTAATATGGCCGACTGGAAAAAAGAAACAGCAGACCTGAACAAAAAGCCTGCTGTCTTCATTCTTTACAAATAAGTTTGTTTAATGGTTGTGCTCTCCATTGTGGATATGGCCATGTGACAACTCTTCCCGGGTCGCTTCGCGTACATTCAGGATTGAACCTGTAAAATACAGGTTTTCACCAGCGAGCGGATGATTAAAGTCCATGATGACATTGTCTTCTTCAACAGCCAACACCTTTCCGTCCAAAGGATTTCCATGATTGTCCTGCATGGTAATGACTTTCCCCACAGCTACCATTTCGGGGTCTACCACTCCATCTATTTCAAAAATCTTCTTTTCGAGTTTCAGGATAGCTTCATCCGAAGGATTTCCATAGCCTTCTTCGGCTGTCAGACCGAAACCGAAGGTATCTCCTTCTTCAAGTCCGGCAAGATTAGTTTCAAAAGCAGGCAGCAGTGCGCCAACGCCAAACAACTGAACAAAGGGTTTGGTCTCGTCCACTTTCTGCACAACTTCTCCGTGCTCATCATTAAGATGTAAGGTATAGGTCATGGTGACCACCTTGTTATTTCCAACTTTCATAATATTTTGTTAATAAAAGAATTAATTAAGAAGTGGCAAAGGTATGTATAATTGTGGTTGACAATGGTTTTTTCGTTATTATTGTAATATATTTTTACTTGTTTCGTCCAATTAATATTAAAAAAACCATTTTGCAAAACGAAATACTGGAAATAAGGGATGTGAGTAAATCCTATGGCCGGCTGAAAGCACTGGACTCTCTGTCATTGACAGTGGAAAGGGGAAGCGTATTCGGTATCCTTGGCCCCAACGGTAGCGGGAAAACCACTACACTGGGTATCTTACTCGATATTATTAAACCCGACCGGGGAAATTATTTTTGGTTCGGGAAAAAGCCGGATGCGACCATTCGAAAGAGGATAGGTGCATTGTTGGAACAACCGCTGTTTTATCCTTACCTGACGGCGGTACAAAATCTGAAAATAATTGCTGATATCCGCGGTGTCCGTTATGAAGAAATTGATGAAGTGCTGGACATGGTCAGGCTTTCGGACCGGAAATGGTACAAATGTAACAGCTTCTCTTTTGGAATGAAACAACGACTGGCCATTGCTGCCGCCATGCTTGGAAAACCCGAGGTGCTGATACTGGATGAGCCCACGAACGGATTGGATCCAAAAGGTATTGCCGATATCCGGAACCTTATTGTGAAAGTGGCAAAAATGGGGTTCACGATCATTCTTGCCAGCCATTTGCTGGATGAAGTGGAAAAGGTATGTACCCATGTCCTTGTCCTTGAAAAAGGAAAAAAACGGTACGCCGGACCAGTGAATGAAGCATTGGGTAATTCTTTTATTATAGAAGTGGCTGCCCCGGATTTGTTGTCTTTGCAATCTGCTTTGAAACAGATACCACAGGTGAAAACCATAACCCGACAAAACACAATGTTCGTTTTAAATGTTCACGATGACCTTACACCAGACCTGTTGAACCGAAAACTGTCTGACCAGGGTATTTATCTTACCCATTTGGCTGTACGTAACAAAAGCCTTGAAAAATATTTTCTTGAACTCTTATCTGACGGCCATGAATAAACTGATAAAAATAGATTATCGAAAATATGGTCACAGCCGGTCTTTTTGGGTGCTAAGTGCTTTATACGTGGCTCTTGTACTGATCGTTTTTATGGTTATTGAATCTTTTCTCAACCATGTGATGACAAATGTCGGCAAAGGGTCTTCAGTGACCATTCCCGGTTTTTCTTTGTATAGTTTTCCCCATGTTTGGCACAATATGGCATATCTGGCCGGTTTTTTTAAGATCTTTTTAGCCCTGATTGTCATAATTTTTGTTACGAACGAGTTTGGCTACAAAACCATTCGTCAGAATGTTATGTCAGGGATGAGCCGGGGTGAATTTCTGATGTCCAAAGTTTTGTTTGTTTTCATTATTGCGTTGGCGGTAACAATTGTTCTGTTTTTGTCGGCTTTGTTTTTGGGTCTTACCCATACAGACCATTTGACGGCTGCCATGATTTTTCCTAAAATGTTTTTCGTGCCGGCCTATTTTTTGGAAGTTTTCAGCTTTTTGCTTTTGGCCATGTTGTTTGCTTTCCTTTTGCAAAAGCAGGGACTGGCCATCGGAATTTTTGCCCTTTACTATTATGTTATAGAGCCCGTTATTAGCTATAAAATTCCTGCCGGTGTGGCACGTTTTCTCCCGGTAAAATTAATTACCCACTTAATTGATGTCCCTAATTCTTCTTTAATGAAGCTGTTTGGGGTTAATTTCAGGGAAACGGTTTCCTGGACAGATGTTGGGGGTTGTTTGGTTTATTCGGCACTGTTTGTTCTAATTGTTTATTTATATTTGAAAAACCGGGATTTATAAAACGAAATAGTTTTGATTGGATTTTCATTCGCCTTTATTGTTTAACCATTGTTCAATCAATTTTTTATGACCAATAAAGTACTAAATAATAAATTCATGAAACGCTTCTTGATCGTGTTTTTTTTTCTGCTTTTATCTTTTGCAGACTGGTCTTGTTCGCATAAAAACCTGAATATTGCCAAACCGGCTTATGCTAATGCAGGAAAATATTATACTTTTCCTTCCGTTCAGGGTGTTTCATCTGAATTGGACCAGGTGGCTCGGTCCATATATAGGTTAAGCGTGATTGCTTTTTATGAGTCCTATACTTTTGACAGAAAAGCTGGAATAACACTTCAAAAATTCAAAACGGAAGATGTGGCCCGGCTGGCACTTTCCCACACTGTTTCCAGTCAGTCTGTTCTGGGAACGGCTTCAGTGGTTTATGCTGACAATGAAAAAGCTGTTTTACTTACCTGTGCTCATGTGGTTAATTTCCCTGATACCTCCATCATTTATTATCCTGATGCCTCCGGGTTTATCAGGAATATTTCCATCAAAATTAAACAGGTCAGTTATGTCTCCGGACTAAGTAATCCTGATGTGAAGTTGCTTGCTACCGATGACAAGCACGATATTGCCTTGCTGCAAGCCAGGGTCTCCCCGCTTGAAAACATCCGGGTCATGCCGTTTCCTACAGGTAAAGCTTCTGATCTGGATTGGGGTTCCTTTATTTATGTCATGGGCTTTCCCAATGGTAGAAAGATGGTCGAGAGCGGGATCGTCAGCAAACCTGAACGGAACAAAACAGGATTTTTCCTCAGCAATGCCATGTTTAACCCCGGAATCAGCGGTGGTCCGGTATTTGCCATACTTCATGGAACAGCAGGCCTCGAATGGGTTGGTATGGCCAGTTCTTCTTCTGCTACCAATATTTTTTATGTGGAGCCGGATATTAATCAGGCAGATTTCTATAGTAAGACAGAACCATACAAAGGTGTGTTACATATTAACAAAAAAAAGATGATAACTTATGGGGTTACATTCTCAGTATCGATGGAAGAAATTATTAGGTTTGTGGCCAGTATAAAAACCAAACTGGAAAAAGAAGGTTTTGATACCCAGCAGTTTTTTTATCATCAGCCGTAAAAAGATTTATTGAGGCGTTTGATTTTGCAGATTGAAGACAAGGAAAAAAATAAAAGGCAAGGAAGGTGCAGAATATCTGGACTATCGGATCGGTTGGGGAAAACGGCTCTTTGACATTGTTTTTTCTGTTTTGGCCATTGCCTTTTTTTCCCCGCTCATATTATTGATCATTTTGGCTATTAAACTGGAAAGTAAAGGACCTGTTATCTACTCTCAAAAACGGGTTGGTTCCGGTTACGATATTTTCACATTCTATAAATTCCGTACTATGGTGAATGATGCTGATATAAAATTATCAGGGCTTTCGCCGCTGAATGAGTATTTAAAGCAGGAAAAAAAGGAATACTCAAAGAACGGGCAAAAAATCCTGGAAGAGTGCCCTGATTGTAAAAGACTTGGGAAGCCGTGCTCTCCTATTTTATTTATTGATGGTGTAGAAATTTGTGAAAATCAGTATTTGCGTTTGCGAAAATCGGAATTGTTGCAAAATGCTTTTTTCAAAATGAAAGATGACCCGCGTATTACCAAAGTGGGAAAAATACTCCGGCAGTTTCATTTGGATGAAATTCCTCAGTTTTATAACGTGTTAAAAGGAGACATGTCGGTGGTTGGAAACCGTCCGTTGCCACTTTACGAGGCAGAACACCTGACTACGGATGAATGGGCTTATCGTTATATGGCACCTGCCGGTATTACGGGATTATGGCAGGTTCGGGCTGCCGAAGTTCATAACCCCGAAGAACGCATTGCACTGGATAATCAATATTCCATGATTGCCAGTCCGTGGACGGATTTTAAAATAATCATAAAAACCATTATTACCTTTTTTATGTTTAAAAAAGCTTCCTACTAAGTGCTCTGTTTTTCTATGGCTTTTTTCCGTTGTAACAGGGTGGGGTGCGAATAATGAAAAAACAAATAGAGGGGATGCGGTTGCAGATTGCTCAAACTCGTCACTGATAACTTTATGAGGGCATTGACCAGGTCTTTCCCTAATCCCTGTTGTGCAGCATATGCATCTGCCTGATATTCGTGTTTGCGGGAAAAGAGGTTCATAAAAATATCCAAAACAAAGGAAACCGGTGAATATAACAGGAAAAAAGCCGTTAAACCCATATAAAAACTTACCTGTTGTGCACCGAGCGCTTGTGAAAACTGAGGTAGCACCAAGGCTTTTCCCAAAAGAAAAGTCAGGATAAACAATTGTATAAGCGATAAAACTAACCCTTTGTAAATATGTTTCTTACGGTAGTGCCCAATTTCATGGGCCAAAACAGATACCACTTCTTGCGGTGTTAATTCACGGATTAATGTATCATAAAGAATGATTTTTTTCTTTGGTCCCAGGCCGCTAAAATAAGCATTTGCCTTGGTGCTCCTTTTTGATCCGTCCATAACATAAATATCAGCTAATTTGAAACCGGCCTTTTGGGCCATTTCCTCAATAGCTGTTTTCAGTTGCCCTTCTTCCAAAGGGGTAAGTTTGTTGAACAGGGGAACGACAATACTGGTGTAAAACATGGCCATGAAAATCATGAAAATGCCTATTCCCCCCAAGGCAATTAACCAGAAAACCGATCCGCCCACAATTTGTGCCCATTGTAAAAAGATCAGCAGTCCGCCGCCAATTATACCAGCCATCATCCACATTTTCAACTTGTCCGCAATAAAGGTGGAAACGGTTGTTTTGTTAAAACCAAATTTTTCTTCGATCACAAAAGTATCGTAAACCTGAAAAGGCATCAGTAAAATATCGGCTCCCAGTCCCAAAATAGCAAAAAACAACAATGTCCTGAGATAGATGTTGGGGGTGAGATATCGAACTATTTCATCCAGTTTTGCAAAACCGTGAAAAACCAGCATGAGAATGATTAAAACGAAGGAAAAAGAAGCGCTGATCATGGTAAAACGGCCATTGGCTTTCAGGTATTGCTGCGATTTTTTGTATTTATCGCGTTCGTAAATATTTTCCAGCTCCTCGGGCAGTTCGGGCTTAAAATGACGTTGGTTGAGATAATCGAGCCAACGTTCAAAAATAAAATCAACAACAATGATGCCCAGTATCAGGTAAAATATTGTATTTGCCATTTTTATTCTTTTTTAAATGTATCCCACCATTTTGTAAACTTCATACCCTGCAATTTCGTGGACCATACCGTTCCAGATCAGGAAATTGGAAATGCTGGGAATAAACAAATATTCTATATTCCATTGCGTTTCGGTATTGATAAGGTTGGTGGGATAGGGCTGGACCTGCATGCCTTCATGTCGAAAACAGGCCATTGCCCGGCGCATGTGTAACGAGGAAGTTATCAATAGAATGGAATGGATGTTGGGATGCTTTTTCAGGATTTTTTTTGTATAAACGGCGTTTTCGTGCGTATTTTCTGCCAGGGTGTCCATTAAAATGTTTTTTTCCGGAATGCCGATACTGATTAAAAATGACCGCATCACTTTGGCTTCTTTCAAATGGTGATAGATTAGGTTTCCGGATCCGCCGG
>JALUYM010000352.1 GCA_027018745.1 Bacteroidales bacterium
ATCAGATATTCTCCACAGTCGGTATCGGATAGCCAGGCTGGCCAACAGCGAATTACTCTTTCTTTATTATAAAATCGGCGCAAAAATTTCGGAAAAAGTTGCAGTGGAAAAATGGGGAAGTAAAACACTGCAAAAACTTTCTGATGACCTGCAAAAAGAAATGCCCGGTTTACGGGGGTTTTCATACGGCAGCCTAAGAAAAATGAGGTTGTTTTATGAATCCTGGGCTGATAGTTTAACGTTAACTCAATCTTCAGAAGAAATTAGTTCGTCAATAACGAACAAATTTGAGTTTTGTTCGTCATCAACGAACGAATTAGAAAACCCTGATGCTGAAGCGATCTGGTCAAATGGCGATTCGTTTATTGATTTATTTACCCAGGTGAGTTTTACTTCTCATTATGAGATTATTACAAAAACTAAAACACTTCGGGAAAGAATATTTTATATTGAAAAAGCAGCTTTAGAATTTTGGACTGTAGGAACCTTAAGAAATCACCTAAACAATAAACTTTTTGACCAGCAAGCCGGTTTACCAAATAATTTCGGACAAACTCTACCCGAAAAATACCAGAAAAAAGCCCTTCAGTCGTTTAAAGATCAATATCTATTTGATTTTCTGCGGATAGCCGATGAAAATGAAGGCGACGAAAAAGTACTGGAAAATGAGATTGTCCGAAACATAAAAAAGTTCATTATGTCTATTGGCAACGACTTTGCTTTTTTGGGGAACCAATACAGAATAATCGTTGAAGAAGATGAATATTTTATTGATTTACTTTTTTTTAACCGAACACTGCAGGCACTGGTGGCTTTTGAACTTAAAACCGGGAAGTTCAAACCTGAATATGCAGGAAAAATGAATTTCTATCTTTCAGCATTGGATGAATTTGTAAAAAAACCGCACGAAAACCCATCCATCGGGATCATCCTCTGCAAAGAAAAAAACAACAAAACCGTTGAATTTGCTTTTCGGAACCTGAACACGGCGATGGGCGTGGCCACCTACACAACAAGCCGGAAACTGCCGGAACAGTTTAAAAACATTTTACCTGATGAAAATACACTTAAAAATCTTATGTAAAAAATTATGGCACTGATAAAAACAGCAAGGGGCAAAACCCCGCAATGGGGCGAAAAATGTTATCTCGCCGAAAACGCCACCCTCGCCGGCGATGTGATACTGGGAAACGGTTGCAGTGTTTGGTTCAACGCCGTTTTGCGGGGTGATGTCCATTACATCCGCATTGGCAACAACGTAAACATCCAGGACGGGGTCATCATCCATTGCACCTACGAAAAGTACCCCGTCAACATTGGCAACAACGTCTCTATAGCCCACGGCGCCATTGTTCACGGCTGCACCATTCACGACAATGTGCTCATTGGCATGGGGGCTATTGTGATGGACAATGTGGTGATAGAAAGCAATTCGATCATAGCTGCCGGGGCCGTAGTTACCAAAAACACGGTGGTAAATTCAGGCAGCGTGTATGCCGGCACACCGGCCCGAAAAATCAAAGAAACGGACAAAAAACTTGTTGAAGAAGAGATACAACGTATTGCCCACAATTACCAAATGTATGCCGGATGGTATCGGGAATGAACAAAAAAGCCTGCTTTTCAGCAGGCTTTTTTGTTGAATTGAAACTAAATTATTTCAAACCAAGTTTTTTCTTCACCAGCGGCGTAACATCATCGCCATTGGCATAATAAAGAACAACCCCTTGTGAAACATCCAGGATGTAAGTGTAATGATATTCTTTTCCAACAGCATCGATAGCATTCTTCACTTTCGTAATAATAGGCTGAAACAGTTCCTGTTGTTTTTTCTGAACATCTTGATCGGCAGAGGCCTGGAAAGCCTGAATACGCTGTTGCAGATCAGAAATTTCTTTTTCTTTTGTTTGCCTGATCAGGTCAGACATGGTACCCACATTGTTTTGATAATCGCGTACCTTGTTTTGATACTCCTGAGCCATTGACTGCATCTGTTTTTGCAAACCGGCCGCATACTTTTTAACCTGGGCCTGAGCAGAATCAGCTTCCGGCATCATGCTCATAAGTTTGGTTGAATTGATGTAGCCGATTTTCAAAGTACTTTGGGCATAACCAAACCCGGTGATAAAAAGAACGGCTGCAAGAAGTAAAAATCCTTTTCTAACTGTTTTCATTTTGTGTGAATATTGTAATGAATAAATATTTATAACCTATTGAGCGGCAAATGTAAAAAAATTTAAACTACATATGTCATAAAATTCGTTAAATGCAAAAATAACCCGTTTTTTAATACAAACCTATTTTCTTCCCCCCGGTTGATTGGTTTGCATAACTTTTCCCAGTTCATCAAGAACAGCATCGCTGATATCGTATTTCGGGTTACCATATAAAAGTGTCGGGCTGCCGGCTTTATCGAAAACAAAAGCTATATTTTGGGCGGTGGCAACAGTTTGAATGGCATTGTAAACTTTTTCCTGGATTGGCTTTATCAGCTCTTCTCTTTTTTTAAAAAGCAATCCCCCCGGGCCGAAATATTTTTTTTGCAAATTTTTTATCTCGTTGTTCATTTTAACAATTTGTTCTTCCCTCTTCTTTTTTACATCAGAGGGCAACAGTATGGCTTCAGCCTGATATTTTTTATACATTTCACTGACTATCTGGTGTTTTTCGGCAATTTCCTTTTGCCATTTTGCCGAAAGGTCGTTTAAGGTTTGTTGGGCATCAGCATATTCGGGTATATTATTCAAAATATACTGTGTATCCACAAATGCACTTCTTTGTGCCCGGGCATCAGGCATAAAAGCCAGCATAAAAAAGCCCAAAACAGCAACCGAAAGAAGTTGTATGATTGATTTTTTCATAATGCTGTGATTTTATTTTCGATAAAAATGACAATAAACCTTTCAAATATTACCACGATTAGTCAAGAGAGCCATTCATAGAGAAAGCAAAATGGCTTCCGCTGGCGCTGGGGATACCCGGAATCTTATCAAACCCGTAACCCCAGTCGATACCAAGCAAACCAAACATGGGCAGATAAATGCGTGCACCAATACCTGCGGCCCGTTTCAGATTGAAAGGATCGAAATCACGCGTTCCTGCCCAGTCATTTCCTGCTTCAAAGAAAGCTTCAATGTAGATGGTGGAAGTAGGGGCAAGAGAAATAGGATAACGCAATTCAAGTGTATACCGCGAATAAATGGTGCCTCCGAGATTCCTGTTCTTATAATAATCAGGTGTAATTGTCATGTTACCGTACCCACGCATACCAATAATCTCACGACCATCGTAATTGTTGTAACCCGACAAACCATCGCCCCCGAGGTAGAATCGCTCAAACGGCGTTATTCCCAACTTGGGATTATAGGCACCCAAATATCCAAACCTGGCCTTTGTTACCAGTACCAACTTGTTCATAAGTTGGAAATAAAGGTATGCTTTGAACTTCCATTTATAATATTCTATCCATTTATATTTCTCCGCTTCTGTCATTGTTTGGTAGTTTTTGTGCGAAAACAACGAATAAGGCGGTGTCAGGGCCAAAGAGAGCGAAATATTCGAACCCGAACGGGGATAAATCGGCTGGTCAACAGAATTTCTGCCAAATACAATGGTATAGTTCAGGTTGTTATATTTGCCATTTCCGTTACCAACCGAAAAGATAGCAGCATAATTCTGCAGCTTATAAAGCTGAACATTAATGGCCTGGTAAAGGGTGAAATAATCATCGGGCCAGGAAAGCCGTTTTCCTAAACCGATGGTAACAGCATGACTTTCGAACTTACTGTTTCCGGAAGAAATCGGTGATACTCCGCTTGAAGGAAAAATATTAGCCATAGACCGGAAGGAATACAAAGAATAGTAATAAGAAATAGTCAGGGCATTGGGTTTTCTTCCACCAAGCCATGGCTCAGTGAAACTGATTCCGGCGCTCATATATCCCCTGCCGTATGTTTGGAAACGGAGAGAGAGTTTTTGCCCATCGCCGGAAGGAACAGGACGCCACGCTTTCGGGTTAAAGAAATTACGCAAAGAGAAATTGTTAAAGCTCAAACCTATTGTACCTATTAACCGGCCATAGCCCCAGCCTCCCGAAAGCTCAATCTGGTCGGCAGAAGTCTCTTCCACATGATAATTAATATCTACAGTCCCGTTGGCCGGATTAGGTTTAATGTCGGGTTTCAGGTTTTGGGCATTAAAATACTTCAAATTGGCCAACTCACGAACACTTCTTATCACTGCCTGGCGGCTGAAAAGCTGTCCGGGTTTGGTACGAAGTTCACGAATGATCACATGGTCATTGGTTTTGGTATTACCACTTACCGTCACTTTGTTAATCCGTGCCTGTTTCCCCTCGTGTATCCTGATTTGCAGATCAATAGAATCGTTTCCCACATATGTTTCTACCGGCGTGGCAGAGAAAAACAGATAACCATTGTTCATGTACAGGCTACTCACGTCAAAGCCTTTATCATTGTAATTCAGGTTAGTATCCAGCAATTTCTTATTATATACATCGCCGGGTTTAATACCCAAAACGGCACTCAAAAATTTGGAAGAGTAAACCGTATTTCCGACCCACGTGATTTTCCTGTAGTAATATTTATGTCCTTCTTTCAGGTAAATATTAATGCCGATATCTGATTTGTCAATTTTGTAAACCGAGTCTTTTACTATCTGTGCATCACGGTAACCGGCTGCATTGTAAGCAGCAATAATTTTGTTCAGGTCGTCCTGAAATTTTGACCGAATAAATTTTGAACCTTTAAATATCTGGATACGATAATTCTTTACAGCATAATTGACCAGGTCATTCCGCAGTTTCTTAAAATGAAAGGTAGCTATATCGGCAACAGCCCGAACTGCTACCAGTCCGAGGGGGTTTAAGGGATTGAAAAAACCTTTTTCGCGCGTATTTTTCATGGCACTTCTCACCTTGTCGGCCGAAAAGGCATGGTTTCCGTATATGTTAATCTGAGCTATTTTTACCCGTTTGTTTTTCTTGACATTAATAGTCAGGTTAACAAACTCTTTCGGATTATTACGGGGCCCGGCATTTTTTTCCGTAATATTTACCTGTGTATTCAGATATCCTTTGTCACGGAAATAATTTCGGATAATATTTTCGGTACGAATAATCAAATGGTTGGTAACAACATCGCCGCGGGTAAGGTTAATTTTATCTTTGAGGTCATCCTGTGCGCTCTTTTTGATTCCTGTATAACTGTATTTATTCAGTTTAGGTTTTTCTTCGAGATAAATATCGAGGTAAATACTGTCGTTTTTTATTTTAGTTGCTATGATCCGTATATCATCAAAAAGTCCCTGGTTCCAAAGGTTATGAATAGCAGAAGTAATGGCATCGCCCGGAACTTTTATTTTTTGGCCTACTTCAAGGTTAGACAACATAACAATCACCGATTTATCCATGTAGGTAATACCCGAAACGTGAATACCGCCAATAATATAACTTTGCGGATGATCGTAGTTGATTTGGGAGAGGGCTGTTTGGTCTACAGCCTGGGCTTTTGCCGAATAAGGCATAAAAATTAATCCAATAAAAATCAATACAAGCCAAATCCAGCCGTTCTTACACATCTTCATTCTGTTCTCCAAATTTTAATTGCTCTTGAGTTAAACCAAACCTTCTTTCTCTTTTTTGATACTCGAGAATGGCTTTATAAAAATCTTCTTTATTAAAGTCAGGCCATAATTTAGGGCTGAAATACAACTCCGAATAAGCAATTTGCCATAAAAGGAAATTGCTGATACGTTGTTCGCCACTGGTACGAATAAGCAACTCGGGGTCAGGCATAGCTGCTGTATTCATATATTTAGAAATGACCTCACAATTTATCATTTCAGGGTTCAGTTTTCCACTTTTCCCATCTTTTATCATTTTTTTTACCGCTTCGATAATTTCCCACCGGCCACTATAATTCAAAGCAAGGGTGAGTACCATGCGTTTATTATTTTTCGTCTGGACTATGGTGCTCAGCAACTTTTCCCGGTTTATTTCGGGAAGCCCGTCAATATTGCCAATAGCGTTGAGGCGGATGTCATTTTTGTTCAATGTGGGAATTTCTTTTTCAATGGTTTCCACAAAAAGGTGCATGAGGGCTTCCACTTCATCCTGCGGGCGGTTCCAGTTTTCGGTAGAGAAAGTATAAAGGGTTAAATACCTGATACCCAATTCTGCAGCGGCTTCTGATACAGTACGCACAGCATCTACTCCTTTGTGATGGCCAAAAGCCCGGTCGTGCCCCTGCCTTCTGGCCCACCGCCCGTTACCATCCATAATGATGGCCACATGGCTGGGAAGTTTGTTCAGGTCTATGCGTTTTAAAATATCCATTGTTACCACTGTAGGTTCCTACATCCGCATTTTTTATTAAATTCAATTTTGTAGGTCAGGCTGACATCAGCCACACTAAACCAGTCTTTTGTACCACTGTTTCCAATCTGGCCATCCAAATTATCTGTAAAAGTCCTGTGCATCCTCCACTCAGCTGATGCCCCGAATCTTTTACTTAAACTATACTTAAAACCCAATCCGAAAATTGCGGCAAAGTTATGATTTTTGGTAAGATTATGATTGATTTCCGTATTGTATAAGAAAAAACCTGCTCCGGCAGTAATGTAAGGGGTAAAACGATATCTTTTACTGCCCGTGGAATACTTCATAAAGTTAAACTCGGCCATGGCCGATATGTCATCGATGGTTGTTGAAAAATTCTGTAATCCCTCAACAACTGGTTTTGATTTAGTAGTATCCCCGGCCACTTTAGCATGTGTATATGTTATTTTCGCTGTCCACCGGTCACCAATATTGTAACGGGCTATGGCTCCGTATGCCGGCTTGGGCAAAACAAAGGGCACACCCGGATTAAGATCGCCGTTGTAATAGGAATATCCCCCTGCAAGGCCTGCCTCCAAGGTGTTTTGGCCATATGACATTACCGGAAAGATGATCCCGGCAATCATAAGGTAAAAAACCGATTTAAAAATTATGGGTAACGGCTTTCTCATTTGTATCCTTGTCCCTGATTTTGAGCGGCAAATTTATCATTTTTTTACAATCTTCGGGAGGTCAGTTCCTACTGTCGACACCCCACAATAATTTTTCCCGAATAGTCGAAAAAAAGTTTTGGCCGGGCATTTGAACCAGGTTAATTCTAAAATCACATTTTTTAATAATAATTTCTTCTGTTTTATTGATCTGACGTTGGCGAGAATCCAGCGACAATAAATACTTTTCTTCCCTTCCTTCTATTTTGATACGAATCTCGCTGCTATCCTGAATAACGATGGGCCGGACAGTTAAATTGTGTGAGGCAATGGGTGCAATCACAAAATTTTCCGAACCCGGGGTCAATATAGGCCCTCCCACGCTCATCGAATAAGCTGTAGATCCGGTAGGTGTAGCAATGATCAGGCCATCGCCCCAGTAGGTATTCAAAAAAAGTCCGTTTACATAAACATGTACTGTTACGAGAGAAGTATCGTTGTTACGGTATATTGTCATGTCATTCAACGCAAAATTCAGTTCCCCGAAAAGGTCGTCCGGCTTTTCCAGTTTTAACAACGTACGTTGGTCCAGGCTGTAATTTTTAGAATAAATACAATCAATGGCTTTTTTCATCTCGAGTTTGGATACACTCGACAGGAACCCCAGTCTGCCCAGGTTTATTCCCAATATGGGAACGCCCAGATCATGTACGTACGGAATAGCATCCAACAGGGTACCATCCCCACCAATGGAAAACAGGAAATCCAGATTCTCAATATCTTGAGACATACTGAAAACAGAAGGTTTCTCCGCAAAACGAATATGGTCTTTTAAACGATCAAAGTAGCTCTTATAGACACAAATCTGGGCTCCTCTTTGATATAACTCATCAAAAAGTTGCTGCACATAATAAGACTCTTTCGGTTCGAACTGTTTGCCAAAAATGACTATTTTCATACAAATAGGGGCTTGATCAAATGCAAATGTAGTTTAAAAAACAATATTTTAGCGCAGGATTATTCTGCCTGTGATATGGAAACCGGTCGGAAAAAAACAGAGAATACAGCTGTGTAGACGGTGTTGCAGGCCTTTGCGACAATTGACAAAAAAAACACAACGAAAAAATAGTTGATATTTTTTAACTTTTTTTTGCTTTTTGCCGTTGTTATATGTTAAAAAAGGAAGTTGATGAAAAAGATTTTTTTTCTTTTTATGTTGTTTTTTTCCACTTCGTTGCTGACAGCACAACAAATACATGTCGACAGCCTGTGCCGGAAAGCTTACGTTGAAATTCTCTCATTGCGCTTTGCCCCTGCCCTTAAAATGCTGAAAAAAGAAAAACAATTTCATCCCGAAAATGTTTATGTGGATTATCTGGAGAACTACATGGATTTCTTACGGGTTTTTATAGGTGAAAACCCCGCTTTGTTCAACAAATTGAATAACAGCTTTGGCCAGCGCTACAGCCGGATAAAACAGTTGCCGGATACATGTCGTTACAAAAACCTGCTGTTGGCCAATATGAACCTGCAGTGGGCTT
>JALUYM010000353.1 GCA_027018745.1 Bacteroidales bacterium
ATCTCGCAGCGTACAAGGTTCAATGCCTATTATGGCAGCAAATATTTTAAATTCGGTTTGGTACTTCAGGATGTCCGGGTGTGGGGAGATGTTCCACAGCTAAACAAATCTGATTTAAATGGTTTGTCCATTCACCAGGCCTGGGGGGAGGTGATTTTCAGTAAAAAGTTTTCCATCAAGTTGGGAAGGCAGGAAATTTCGTACGATGACCAACGCATCTTCGGCAGCGTGGGCTGGGCACAGCAGGCCAGAAGTCACGATGCAGCTATTATCAAATACCGACCGGATAAGTTCACGAAAATTGATGTCGGATTTGCTTACAATGCAGACAAAGAATCCCTTTTTAAAACCGATTATAATGTCAACAGCTACCGGACATTTCAATACGTCTGGTATCATGGACATTTTAATAAAATAGGATTGAGTTTTTTGATGTTAAACAACGGTATGCCTTATACAGAATCCGGAAAAGCACAAAAAGTAGTTTACAGCCAAACCATCGGCAGTAGATTAACTTTCAAAAATAAAGCTCTGAAATTTAACACTTCATTTTATTATCAGGGAGGGAAAAATAAATTTGATAATTCCTTATCGGCCGTATATTTTTCAGCCAATGTAGCTTATACATTACCTGCTAAATTTACTTTCGGACTGGGCGGCGAATATCTCTCCGGAACATCTTCCAAAGACCAGGCATTACATGAAAAAGATAAATCATTCAAGCCATACTATGGGACAAACCATAAATTTAATGGTTGGATGGATTATTTTTATGTGGGTAGTTACATGTTCAACAATGGTTTATTTGATGTTAATTTACCGCTGATACAAAAAGTTAACAAGTTTACATTCAAATTAATTCCTCACTATTATGTGGCAGCAGCAAAAGTTTCTGTAAAGCAAAGTAATGGCACCTGGAAAGATTACAAAAGTAGTTTAGGTGCAGAAATTGATTTTTCAATTGGTTACACCTTATCTAAAAACATGATTATCAGCGGCGGCTACTCACAAATGCTGGCTACCCAAACCCTTCAGGAAATTAAAGGAGGAAATTATAATAACTCGAATAATTGGGCCTGGGTGATGTTTACTTTCAAACCAACTTTCTTTAGCAAGAAATAAACTTGGTATTTATGGCCTGAGAAATAGAAATATTTTTCGTCCTTCAATCTCACTATTGGTGCGCAAATGTTTCTGCCTGGCAGCGTGATGATAATTGTATATGCAGAAACTTTTAGCAAAAATGCGAACTTATTTCTAGTTATGATGAAATTATCCCGCTGTCAAACCGGAAGGCAGAAGGGCTAAAGACTAAAAGTTAAAGGCAGAAGGCGAAGTTGAGAAAATTCTCTTTTCGCCTTTGCGTCTTTGCGTGGAAAAGAAAAAGCCAATGGCAAGAGCCAAAAGCCAATGTCTGAATCTGGTATGAAGTATGTACTGATACAACATAATCTTTACCTGTCATCTCTAAAACCTATAACCCATAAGTTTAATGCAGCATAAAAACATCGCCATTTACAAATAATTTCCCCACCCTGTTGTCATTCAAGCCAATAAATGTTAAATTTGCCTGTCTGTTGTTAAAACCTTTTCAAAGAAGTATTCAGTTTAAATAAACACGGGGATGAGTTTATGAACACTTTACGAATACCCAATAAAGTTGAAATGCTTTTAGTCCTTCAATCTTTTGTTGTGGAAAGTGCAAAAGTTTTCCATCTGCCCGACAACATGCTGAAGAGGATGAAGCTCGTATCGGAGGAGGCTTTTATGCATGTCCTGAAAAATTCTTTTGCCCCCGGCGAATCATCACATATTCGCGTTACCACAAAAGTGAACAGTCTTCATTTTAAGCTTTCTTTTTTTGATAAGGGGTTGCCTTTCGACAGTACGCTTGCAAAAGAGTACCATCCGGATGCAGGCATCAGCAACATAGATACGGAAGGAATGGAGCTGTTTTTAATCAGGCAGTTTGTAGATCACGTGGAATGGATTAATCACGGTAAAAAAGGAAAAGAGTTTCGGCTTTCGTTTGAACTTCCCAAAAAAGACATCATCACTATTTTAAAAGGCAAGAAAGTTGAAAGTGAAGAGGCCGTTACCAGCATTGATCATATTGAAATCAGAACTTTTAAAGCCGCCGATGCCATAAAAATTGCAAGAACCATATACAGAGCTTACGGATATACCTACCCAAACGAAGACCTTTATTATCCCGAGAAAATTACCAACCTGAACAAAAGCGGACGGCTTATCTCGGTAGTTTGCTATGACAAAAAAAGGGATGAAGTGATTGGTCATTATGCCCTCGAACGCCCAACGCTCGGCAGCATTGCCGAAAGCGGACAGGCAGTGGTGTCGCCGGGCTACAGGGGGTTTCATCTCATGAACAAAATGAGAAATATCATCGAGGAGAAAGCTGCCGAACTCCAGCTGGAAGGCATCATGTCGCAGCCGGTTACCACCCACATTTTCAGCCAGAAAGTAAATGCAAATTTCGGCTCACTGCCCTGTGGATTTTCCTTCGGGCTGGTTCCGCAAAAGTTAAGTTTCAGGAAAATAGATACCAGGCTTTCCCAGCGTGAGAGTTGTATGCTCTATTTTAAGCCGCTGAAACCGCGAAAAAGAGTACTCTCGCTGCCTGAACAGCACAAAGACATCCTTGCTTCAATTTATCGCCACCTCGGCATCCGTTACAAAAAAAATGGTGCTGCTCCGACAGATACAGATAAAAACGGAAAAGTACAATCCAATTACTACGCAGGCTGGGGATTTGGCGTTATCAACGTAAGCGAGCTTGGGAAGAACAACTTTTTTGAGATAAAACAGGCCCTGTACAACCTCTTGTTTACGCTGAAAGCAGATGTTATTTTTCTGAACATTCCCCTTGAAGAAACAGACATATCCCCGCTGGTGGAGCGGGTTGAGAAAGAGAAATTTTTCTTCTGCGGCATAATGCCTTCACTTTTAAACGGAAGAGATGTCGTCCGGTTCGAGTACCTGAACGGTACCATCGATGCATCAAAAATTAAAATTTTCGGTAACGAAGCCAAAGAAATTTTTTCCTACATCCTGAACGAAAAAGAAAAGGTATTACGATGATAGAAATCTTCAAAAACAATACCGTTTTCCTCAGATTTTGGATAGCTACCATTGCTTCCCAGCTGGCTTCGCGGATGCACTCTTTGATACTTATCTGGATTATTTATAAGTGGACAAATTCAGCGTTCATTGTGGGTGTCGCCATGGTGGCGGCTTCGCTGCCTGCGGTTCTCATCGCGCCCTTTGCCGGCAGCCTGATTGACAGGCACAACAAAATTGCTGTCATGATGATTGCCGACTTTTTCAGGCTGATAATTGTCCTCGTTTTCGCTTATCTTTTTTACATTAGCATATTAGACACCAAACTGTTAATTATCGGAACCATTGGCATTTCCCTTGCATCGGCATTTTTCAATCCGGCTTCACTCGCGGTCATTCCATCCCTCGTCAAAAAGGATGAAATCACACAGGCCAATGCCATAGAGCAAATCAGCGGAAGTGCCAGTTCCATTATCGGCCCGTTGTTTGGCTCGGCCATTATTGCTGTTCTCGGCGTCACCAACGCCTTTCTCGGAGCAGGCGTTATGTTCCTTTTTTCCGTCCTGTTTTTACTCAACATCAAAGACATCAACTACACCGTGAAAAAAGCTACGACAAGTATGTTAGAAGATATAAAAGCAGGTATCAGGCTCGTTAAGCAGTATGCCATCGTTCACAAGATGATTCTTAAAATGGCCATTGTCAATTTTTTCTTTTCTTCGCTTACCATTATCATCCCGGTTATGGCCAAAGCAGATGTAAAAGTAATAGCCTACCTGATGAGTGCCATTGGTGCAGGGATGCTTACCGGGTCGCTGGTTCTTTCTTATAAAAGGCTGACCGTTAAACCAGGCACTATTTTATCAGCCTCTTTTGTGTCTATTGGCGGTGCTTTTATCGTTGCCGGTTTCACGCCACTGCTTATTCCCCAGCTCATCGAAATGTTTGTAATTGGTTTCTCGCTCAATGTCTTTAACATTACGCTTACCTCTCTATACCAAATTCGGTTGCCGGGGGAGTCGCTGGGGAAAATCATGTCGTTGATTATTGCTGTTTCACTTTCATTACAACCCATAAGCTATGGCGTTGTGGGAGCGGTGATGGGCACTATCGGAACTTTTTATGCATTGGTATCGAGTGGCGTTATCATCTTACTGAGTGCCATTGGCGTTTACAGGCTGAAAGAGTTAAACAGCGAATAATTGAAATTTAAAATATTGTATGAAAGTTTCTTGATGAAATACATTGATGGCCTGTAGATAAATTTTGTCGTCTTTACGAGACTAAAACCATCAAAGTCCCATAGGGACAGCTTAACAAAACAGACAGGGAATTATTCCCTGGAAAAATAACACATTAAAACATCAACGTTATGAATAAATTTGATTTGTTTAAAAATGTCAGAAAAACTGTCAAAGGATACAAAAAATTCCTTGCCGGTGAAGGAAAGGAAACTTTTGACAAATGGGAGGACATTCCGCTAACCGGCAAACAAAATTATCTCTTAACCTATCCCATCAGCGACCTGATCAGAGAAAACACTTTTGACAAATGCTTTCTCATCGGGGCCTCCAGCGGGTTTTCCAAAAGCGGCAGCGTGCTGTGGCTGAAAGAGTCGGAAGATGAAGCCTCCTATCTCGAAAAAGTGAAACAATTATTTATCAACGACTATTCCACCAACAAAAAGAAAACATTGGTCATTGTTTCGCTGGCATTGGGAACCTGGATAGGCGGCATGCAACTCGCCTGCACGCTCAGAAGCCTCGCGGGCAAAACGGATGGCATGGTAGTGGCGACTCCCGGTATCGACCTGAAGGAATCGGTGCATATCGCGAAGGAATTTGGCAGCATGTTTGATCAGATTGTCTGGGTTACCAACCCTTCCAGTATCAACATCTTGTATTCGCTGCTGCGGGATGAAAAGGAATTACTCAACGGAAAAATTTATTTCGCTGTGGTGGGAGAATATTTTACCGAGAACTTCCGGGAGAAAATTGCCATGAGGTTCGGACACAATATTGACAATGTTTATGTGGTCAAAACAGGATATGGCTCGGCAGACACCGGCGACCTCGGTATCGAAAGCAGGGAAACCATCCTGCTGCGGAAATTTTTGAACCGTCATCCGGAAATTTCCAAACAGTTGTTTGATGACGAAAATCCCCCCATGTTATTCGTAAAAAATGACCAGGCATTTATGGAAACCATTGATGGTAACCTGGTAGTTACCAAGGATCAGTTTGTCCCGCTCATACGGTACAACACGAAGGATACGGGAAGTGTTATCAAAAAAGAAATCTTTAAGGGTACAGGCATCGACAAGGAATTGTATGACAGCCTGCCGGACGAAGTTCTATATGTTTTTGGCCGGACATCTGACGCAGTTGTTTTTTATGGAACCAACCTGAATATATATGCCAGTGGCGATTATTTAAACACGCTCGACAAAACATACGCCTACGGAGGCCTGTACGAGGTGAAGAAAACCGAAAAAAACGATGTGGAATTTTTGGAGTTCACTATATTTGTACTTGAAGAATCGGACGGGCTGGCAAAAAAATATCAGGAGGCACTCATCCGGTTTCTGAAAGCCTCATCCAACGAGTTTACAGCAAAATACGATAAGTTAAGCTCTGCTGCGAGCGAAGATTTAATTAAAGTAAAAACAGTATCCATATCCGGGAAAAATTTAGCAGAAAAACATCACACCATAAAAAATTAGTCATGTTCAAGCACTTATCAAAAGAAACATCTTTGCAAAAGGCTATTGAAGTCTTTCATTATGCCAAAGAGCATTCTGCATTTTACAGTGAAAAGTATAAATCATTAAAAGAGATTTCTTCTTATGACGATTGGTTAAAACTCCCCATTCTTACCAAAGACGAGTTGTACAACAACAGTTATCCCAAGTCGGAAAAGATGCTGACGCTGGACATGCCCCTAAAAAAAACCATCATGACCTCCACCGGTGGATCCACGGGACTGGCACGCTACACCATGCTGACTTACAAAGAGTGGGATGCTTTTTTGCAACGTCAGGCTGATGCACTTCGGCTGATGGGAATAAATGAAGAGGACAGTGTGGCCAACCTGTTTGTGGCCGGAAGCCTGTGGCCATCGTTTATCGCCCTGCACGATAACATTCGCCTCATCGGAGCCAACCACCTGCCCATTTCGGCAAATATTGATTTCGATAAAATGCTGGCCTACATAATGGAGTTCAAACCTACTGTGCTACTAAGCCTTCCTACTGTCTTTGTAATTCTGGCAGATAAAATCCTGCAGCAAAACCTGAATGTTGATTTTGTAAAAATTATCGGCTATGCCGGAGAGCACATGAGCGAGATGATCCGGCATCACGTAAGGAAAGCTTTTGGTAACAACGTGAAGATTGAATCGCTGGCCTACACGAGTGCAGACTGCGGGTTAATTGGCTATCAATGCAATAGTTGTGCCTCCAACGAATACCATCTCCCCACGGATTTCCAATTTGTGGAGTTGTATAATTTTGAAGAAAACAGGGTCTGTGCACCCGGAGAAACCGGCGAGGTACTCATCACCAACCTGAAGCGGCTTTCGCAGCCCATCATTAGGTACAGAATAGGTGATGTGGCCAAGTGGACGGGCAAATCCTGTGCCTGCGGCGACAAAAACCCCACTTTTATCATTGGCGGCAGAGCGGGGGATGATTTCAAAATAGGCGGTGCGTACATCGCCATGGATGTGGTGGAGAAATCTTTTTCCGAATATGTTTCCACCCACGGAATAAGTGCCAATTACCAGTTTGTACTGGAAGACATCAGTGATGGAAAGCTAAAGATTGACCTTCAAATTGAATCTTCCGATGTGCAGGATTCAGAGAAACTTACTGAAAATATCCGGACAAATATTAAAAAGAATATTGACGACATTAGAGTGGGCGAAGAGATGGGACTTGTTATTTTAAATGTAAAGTTTTTGGAACTCGGAAAACTCCCCCGAAGCCCTATAACAGGAAAAGTAAAACGATTAAATGACAAACGGGTAAGATAGACTTGTGCCGGTGTTTGTGCCGGTCGGGATTTGCTTATGCTGATGTTTGTTCTTTGTGCTGGTCGGGATTTGCAATCCCGACCCTAAGGAAACAGAAGCTTAAACTGACATAAGAATTGATACATATACAAAAAGGTCAGGATCACAAATCCTGACCAGCAATGTCAAACTGATACAAAAGACAAATATAAAACAGGATAATATCACAACCATGAAATATTTAGATAAGTTATTCGAAATCAAAGATGCGTTAAACCACACAGAAGAGAGTAACCGCATTTTTTTAGAAGCTGTAAAAGAGGCGTTTAAGTTTCATTACAGCCACAGCAAGGTATATAAAAACCTCTGCGATGCCGAAGGTTTTGACATCGAAAGGATCAGGAGTATCGATGATGTGGCCTATATTCCCCATTTGCTGGTGGATGCTTTTAAATGGTACGATTTGCTTTCCATTGACAAAAAGGAAGTGGCCGCCACGTTTACCTCCAGCGGTACCAGCGGACAGAAAAGCCATATCTCGTGGGACAAAGCTTCCCAGGAAAGGCAATCGCTTATGCGCCGGCGGATCATAGAGAGCTACGGCCTGAAAAGCGACAAAAAAGTAAATTATCAGATTTTTGCCTACTCACCACGCGTATCAGAAGGCAAAGGGGCTGCCTATGCCCATCAGATGTACTCCACTTTTGCTCCTGCCAACAAAAAAGTTTTTGCCATTGATGCCGACGAAAACGGAAAAGCCTATTTCAACGAAAAACAGTGTGTGGACACCTTTGCCGATTTTCAGAAAGATGGTATCCCGTTACGCATTGTCGGCTTTCCCGCCTTTATCTACGACACACTTTTGTACATGAAGGAGAATGATATCCGGTTTCATTTCCCGGAAGAGAGCCTGATTATCATTGCAGGCGGATGGAAAACAGCAGAAGCCAAATCCATCCCTTTTGATGAATTTGCTTCATTGACAAAGGATTATCTCGGTATTGACGAAAGCCGCATCCGCGATGTTTACGGATTTGTGGAGCATGGTGTTCCGTACATCACCTGTGAGCATCACCATTTTCATGTGCCCGTTTATTCCAGGGCCTTTGTAAGAAAACCCGGGACGTTACAGGTACTCCCCGAAGGAGAAAAGGGACTGCTACAGGTCATTTCGCCCTACAATTATGCCCAGCCTGCCCTTTCCATCCTGTCCACCGATTATGCCATCATACATTCGCACTGTCCCTGCGGCAGAACGGGACAGTACATCGAGCTGAAAGGCCGTGCCGGGTTGAAGAAACACGAAGGCTGTGCCATTACCGCCACCGAATTATTAAAAGCAACACACGAACAGG
>JALUYM010000354.1 GCA_027018745.1 Bacteroidales bacterium
TTCTATTCCTTCGATAAGTTTGGAGGCGAGCTCAGAGGATGAAAGTGTCCTGATATGTTGGCACAGGTTGTAACGTTTTTGCGAACGGCGTTCGTGTTCGCAGACTTTTTCCAATAATTTCTCCCGTACGTTATCATCTTGCAACGTTGTTTTCAACAGATCGGTAACTTCAAAAACCTTACTTTGCATTTTGAGTACACCGAGAAATTCATTGTATTCGGGGATAGCGACACTCAGGTTTAATATGTCACTATACAGCGCCCGTTCGGCATTCTCAGGTGTCATATTTTCTACTTCGGCACCGGGAGTATGCACAATAACTCCTTTTATTTTGCCAATTTCGGATCGTACATCTATTGCTATTTTGTTCATAATTTTAGTTTTTAAATTGATTCGGGTGATGGGTTGATAAATTCAAAACCGTTTTGTTGTTCTTTCAGAAATTTCATGGCATCCGAAAAAGAAATGACTACACTTGCCGTATTGTCATTGGGATGGAAACTGATTTTATCAGCTTTTTGAAGTTGCTCGTCCAGAAAAACATAAACGTGATGTTCTTTATCATTGATTAAACCAAATAAAGAAACAGAACCCGGTTTTACACCAAGATATTTTATGAGTCGTTTTTCAGAAGCAAAACTGAGTTTCCCCTGATGTAATTTCTTTTCTAAGCTGTGAATATCAAATGGTGTTGTGTCTTTGATAATGACAAGAAAATGCCGGTTTCCTTTATGGTTTCTGAAAAACAGATTTTTACAATGGGTAGCATCGATGTCTTTCCAATACTTCAATGCCGTTTTAATGGTGTCCAGGGGTGGATGCTCATAGATATCATACGGAATATTTTGTTTTTCGAGATAATCCAAAACTTTTTTTCTGTTTTCTTCCCTGTTCATTTTAATGTTTTGTCATTTGTTAATTCGATAATTGGTTATTTTTCATTTTTGTCTTTTATCTTGTTTATGGTCAGCAGTTAGCAATGAATAAGGTACAATCCCTTGTTGGTTGTGGTGATTTCGACTGGAAAAAGGTTAGTTTTTTCATATTATGAAAAGAGTTAATGAATAGTTCATGTGTTGGACAAAAATAGTGATTATTGCCGGGTAAATCATCATCTTTGCATAGATTTCAATCTGTATTCCGGGAAACAGGCTACCGTAGTTTCTCTTTCAGGAATTGGCCGGTATAGGATTTTTTGCAATTAACGATTTCTTCGGGCGTGCCTTCAAAAACGATTTGTCCGCCTTTTTCGCCACCTTCCGGACCAAGGTCAATGATCCAGTCGGCTGATTTGATAATTTCGGCATTATGCTCAATCACGATAATACTATGACCATTTTCGATCAGTGCATGAAACGACCTCAACAGTTTGCTAATGTCGTGGATGTGCAAGCCTGTAGTAGGCTCATCGAAAATGAAAAGGGTTGGGGGTGCTTTTTCCCCTTTGGAAAGGAAATAAGCCAGCTTGATGCGTTGTGCTTCCCCGCCGCTGAGCGTATTGGAACTTTGCCCCAGTCGAAGGTAACCCAAGCCTGTTTCCTGAAGCGGTTTTATTTTTTCTATAATTTTCTTTTCCAGGGAGTTGTTCTGTCCTGCCTTGTTAAAAAAAACGATGGCATCGTCTACCGTGAGCTCCAGAATATCTGAGATGGTTTTGCCGTGATATTTTATTTCCAGTGTGTCTTCTTTAAAGCGTTTTCCGTTGCAGGCATCGCATTTCAGGTAAATGTCTGCCATAAACTGCATTTCCACTTTGATGACGCCTTCGCCTTCGCATTGCTCGCAACGTCCCCCCGGAATATTAAAGGAGAAATAACCGGGTTTGTAACCCCGGAGTTTTGCCAGGGGCTGGTTAGCAAAAAGCTGACGTATTTCATCATAAGCTTTCAGATAGGTGGCAGGATTGGATCGTGAAGAGCGCCCGATGGGATTTTGATCGATGTATTCCACATTTTGAACGCGGTTGATCTCACCTTCGAGCACAGCAAATTTTTGGCTGTTGGCCAACTCACCGTTGAGCATTCGTTTGAGTGAGGTAAATAATATATCGCGAACCAGTGTTGATTTCCCCGAACCGCTCACACCCGTAACCACGGTGAGAACATTCAACGGAATTTTCACATGGAGATTTTTCAGGTTATGTTCAAAAGCTCCTTTTATTTCGATGAAATTATTCCAGTGCCGCCGATAGGCGGGTATTTCGATGTGTTTTCTTCCGGTCAGGTACAGGGCGGTATAGCTTTTGTCGTTGTCTTTCAGTTCATCAAAATTTCCCTGAAAAATAAGTTCTCCCCCATGTTCTCCTGATTCGGGACCAATATCAATAATTTGATCGGCAGCTTTGATAATGTCTTCTTCGTGTTCAACCACAATCACAGTGTTGCCAATGTCGCGCAGTTTCTTTAACACTTTGACAAGCCGTTGGGTGTCGCGCGGGTGTAAACCTATGCTGGGCTCATCGAGAATATACATGGAGCCTACCAGCGAACTCCCCAGCGAAGTAGCCAGGTTGATGCGTTGTGATTCTCCTCCCGAAAGTGTGGCTGATGCCCTGTTGAGCGTGAGGTATCCCAGTCCTACATCGTTCAGGTATTGCAGGCGGTTGGTAATTTCCAGCAACAGCCTGCGGCCGATTTTTTCATCGGCTTCATCAAGATGAATGGTTTTAAAAAAGTTAAGGCAT
The DNA here is from genome assembly GCA_027018745.1 of Bacteroidales bacterium. Lineage (GTDB taxonomy): Bacteria > Bacteroidota > Bacteroidia > Bacteroidales > F082 > Sulfidibacterium. Next base: position 2,684 of record JALUYM010000354.1, read on the forward strand.
TCATCTAACTGCATTTGCACAATTTCGGATATGGTTTTCCCGGCTACTTTCACGTAATTGGCGTCTTTGCGCAAACGGGTGCCTTTGCATTCCGGGCATACGGTTTTTCCACGGTACCGGGAAAGCATAACCCTGTATTGGATTTTGTAAGCCTGCTCTTCCAGCGATTTGAAAAAGTCGTTTAATCCTCCAAAATAGGCATTACCCGTCCAAAGTAGTTCTTTTTCTTCATCGCTAAGCTGGAAATAAGGTTTGTGAATAGGGAAGCCGAATTTGTAAGCATTTTTGATAAGCCTTTCTTTCCAGAGCCCCATTTTTTCCCCTTTCCAGCAGGCGATAGCACCATCAAAAACTGATAAGGCCGGATTGGGGACAACCAGTTTTTCATCGATACCCATAATGCTGCCAAAACCTTCGCAACGTTTGCAGGCGCCATAAGGATTGTTAAAAGTGAAAAGATTGACGGAGGGTTCTTCAAACTGCATATTATCCAGTTCAAAACGGTGGGAGAAATCAGCTGTTTGTTCTTTGTTTTTCGTTTTGTAGAAAACCTTCAGGGAACCGTTTCCTTCGTAAAAGGCTGTTTGAACAGAATCGGACAAACGGGCTTTCAGATCGGTTTCGTCATGAGAAACCCTGATTCGGTCGATAACAAGATAGCAGGCATTTGGTTGGGCGTTATCCGAAACTTCTTCCAGAATTTCTTCAATTCTTCTTACTTCTTTCTGCTTCATAATGCGGCTGAACCCTTGCTGCATAAGAACATGCAGCTTTTGTTGAAGGGTACGTCCGTTTTCAATTTTTATGGGAGAAAGGATTAGTACATCAGTATCGTCGGGGAGAGAAAGAACAAAACGGGTTACATCGCTGACACTGTGTCGTTTTACCAGTCTGCCCGAAACGGGCGAATAGGTTTTTCCGATGCGGGCAAATAACAATTTCAGGTATTCATAGACTTCGGTGGAAGTGCCGACAGTTGAACGCGGGTTGCGTGTTTTTACCTTTTGTTCTATGGCAATGGCCGGCGAAATGCCTTTAATGGCATCTACATCGGGTTTGTCCATGCGCCCGAGAAATTGCCGGGCATAGGAACTTAGGCTTTCCACGTAGCGCCGCTGTCCGTCGGCATACAGTGTATCAAAAGCCAGCGAGGACTTTCCCGATCCGGATAAACCGGTGATAACCACCAGCTTTTTGCGCGGAATGGCGACGCTGAGATTCTTTAAATTGTTGACCCGTGTTCTTACAACAACAATAAAATTTTTAGGATTTGCCCCGTTTACATCAATAATCATAGGAAAAAATGAACAGCAAAATTAAAAATTAATTTGCTTTTTTTCTTTTAACTATTATATTTGCAATTCAAAACAAATGTTAAATTTATTTAAAACCACTGTGCCTATCGAGTAAAGCTTACTATTTTTCTGAATCAAAAGGAACGATATATGAAAATGGAAGCTACGGATGAGCGCCAGCTTATCCGCGATTTTCTCGATGGTAAACCCTCCGGTTTACAGGAATTGATTGAACGCCATCAAACAAGGCTTTATTCTTACATATTTGTTATGGTGAAGGATAAGCAATTGGCAGATGATTTGTTTCAGGATACTTTTGTAAAAGTGATCAATACCTTAAAATCTGGGAACTACAACGATGAAGGTAAATTTATCCAATGGGCTATGCGCATAGCCCATAATTTGGTTATTGACCATTTCAGAAAACAGAAAAAACTCAACGTGGCCGAGATGGCCAACGACCAGTTTAGTTTTATGGATACCCTGCGGGTGACAGACCCGAATATTGAGGACATGATGGTGACCGAACAAATTAACCAGGATATTAAAAAAATGATGGAATTCCTGCCCGAAGAGCAACGGGAAGTACTTTTTCTGCGTTGTTATGCAGGAATGAGCTTTAAGGATATTGCCGAACAGACCGAGGTGAGCATTAATACGGCTTTGGGCCGTATGCGTTATGCCCTGATTAATTTACGGAAACTGATGAAAGAAAAAAATATTATCCTGACAAGGTAGGAGTGGGGGTCCCCTTACGGTTTGTAATTTTTAAAATTTTTTTCCAGGGATAAAATATTTGTCCTGATTCGTCGTTACATTCTTGATAAGAATAATTTACTCATTTAAAATCTTTTGCGTATGCAAAAATTTATTACCTCAAACGACTTTCAGGATCAGATGAAGTGTGAAAGACGGCATGAAAAGGAGGTAAATGTGCCTAAACCTTCTGCCGAAGTGATCCAGAATATTCTTGCCTATGCCGCTGCCCTTCACGTTTTTAAAACGAGAAGCATTGGAAACAGGCATATCCTGATGAATTAACGCAAACCGTAAGGTTACAAGCAGACAAAGTCCGGAGATATCCAAGTGGCTGTTTCCGGGCTTTTAAAATTTATTCTATAACATTTCTTTCCAGTTTTTGTATGGGTTTACGGACAGCTCGGAGCTGTAAAATGCGGAGTTACCTGTAACTTCATTGCCAAGCCACGCTGGTTTTTCGAACTTGGTGTCTGCCGAAGGAAGTTCTATTTCGGCTATGAAGAGACCTTCATTATCTCCGTGAAACTCGTCCACTTCAAATTCTAATCCTTTTCCTGCCGGAATAACATACCGTGTTTTCTCTACCAGACCTGATTTGCGAAGTTCCATAAGTTCCTTGGCATCCTGAAGAGGTATCTCTTTTTCCCATTCAAAGCGCATAATACCTGATATTTTGGCAACCCCTTTGATGTTGATGTGGCCTGTTCCATCGCTGATCCGAATGCGTACTGTCCGGTTGGGGTCGGTGGAAATGTATGCCTGGGTGATTTCCGATTTTTTTGTTACAAAGGGTTTAAAATCACCTTTTACCAGGAATTTGAGTTCGATTTCGTGTGCCATGGCGTTTCGTTTTTAGATAAAAACAAATGTAAGGTTTATTTTTATATATGTGGCTGCTGAAAACATGAAAGATGAAACCATGTGAAAGATTTTTTTCATTTTTGTAAAAAATAAACTCATGACAAGAAAGGAACGATTCGAACACGTTATTCACTTTTTTAAAATTCATCAACCTTTTGCCGAGACTGAATTGCATTACAAAGATCCTTATCAGTTGTTGGTGGCGGTAATTTTGTCAGCTCAATGTACCGACAAAAGGGTCAACATCATCACGCAGGATTTTTTTTCACAGTATCCTGATGCAGAAAGCCTTTCGCGTGCGGAAGTCCCTGATATTTATTCCCTGATAAAAAGTTGTTCATACCCAAACAATAAAGCCAAACATTTATCGGGCATGGCTAAAATGTTGCTTTCCGAGTTTGGGGGAGAAGTACCTTCCGATATTGATGATTTACAACGTCTTCCCGGGGTGGGCAGGAAAACGGCCAATGTGATGGCGGCTGTCATTTTTCATCAACCGGCCATGGCTGTTGATACACATGTTTTCAGGGTAGCCGCACGAATTGGCTTGACTTTGGGAGCGAAAACCCCGTTGGAAACGGAAAAACAATTGATAAAGTATATTCCTGATGACCTGATCCCGCTGGCCCATCACTGGCTTATTTTGCATGGAAGGTATGTCTGCCTGGCCAGAAAACCAAAATGTGAATCGTGCGGATTGAAAGACTGGTGCAAATATTACAGTAAAAACGGCACAGATGGTAAAATCCAGAAGTAAAAACAGGTTTTTCCTTTTTTGATAAAGAATTGTCAGGTTTTATGATGGCTGTACTTCTCCGTAAAGGTCGTAAAAATCGGAACGGATGATCTTTACCTGATAAAATTTGCCGGGTTGAAGGTTTTTCCCTTCCACAGGGATCATCACTTCGTTATCCACTTCGGGTGAGTCGAATTCGGTACGGCCTATATAAAAATCGCCTTCTTTTTTGTCGATGATCACTTTGACCGTTTTTCCGATTTTTTCATTGTTCATTTCCAGAGAGATCTGTTGTTGTAATTCCATAAGCCGCTCTTCGCGTTCCTGTTTTACTTCTGTCGGAACATCATCGGGTAAATCATAAGCCGCCGTATTTTCTTCGGGTGAATACCGGAAAACTCCCAGCCGGTCGAAACGTATTTCCCGGATAAAATCCAATAACTGCTGAAACTCTTCTTCTGTTTCACCGGGATACCCCACGATAAAAGTGGAACGCAAGGCAATATCCGGTACTTTTTCGCGCCAGGAAAGTGCCAGCTGCCTTGTTTTCCTGCCATCCAGCCCCCGTTTCATGGATTGCAAAATCCGGCTGTTGATATGCTGTAACGGGATATCCAGGTAACGGCATACTTTCGGGTTATCACGCATCACATCCAGCAATTCTTCGGGAAATCCGGCCGGATAAGCGTAATGCAACCGTATCCATTCAATGCCATCTATTTCCGAAAGGCGTTGCACCAATGCGGTAATGCGCCGTTTTTGGTACAGATCAATACCGTAATAGGTCAGGTCCTGGGCAATGAGCAACAATTCTTTTACCCCTTTAACGGCCAGCTTTTCAGCTTCGGTCACAATTGCTTCGAAAGGTTTGGAAATGTGCCTGCCACGGATCAACGGGATGGCACAAAAAGAACAACTCCGGTTACAGCCTTCCGAAACTTTCAGGTAGGCATAATGTGAAGGTGTAGTCAGGCGGCGCTCACCCACCAGCTCCTTTTTATAATCTACTTCCAGCGTTTGCAGGATATGCGGCAGGTCGTTTACCCCGAAAAATGCATCTACATTTTTTATTTCTTCCTGTAATTCTTTTTTGTATCGTTGTGATAAACAACCTGTTACAATCACTTTTTTTAACAGGCCGGCTTTCTTTGCTTCCACGGCCGACAAAATCATATCAATGGATTCTTCTTTGGCATCCTGAATAAAGCCACAGGTGTTGATGATCATAATATCCGAAGGATCATTGGAATCGTTAGTTACTTTATATCGGTTATCCAATTGTCGCATCAGCACTTCCGAATCCACCAGGTTTTTGGAGCACCCCAGCGTTACCACATTGACAACTTCCTTTTTTTTCTTTCTCATATTAAGATTTATCTTGTTTTCCCGCAAAAGGGATGGTTTTTTTGCCAACCATCTTCCTCTTAAAGCTATTCGGGTCTGTGACCCGAATGTAAAAGGACACAAGGATTTTTAATCCGTTTCCGGCTGATAAACCGGTTTGAAAAATCAGGATTAACAATCCACAAATTCTTTTTAGGGCCGGGATTGCAAATCCTGACTGACAGAGGGACTGACGGCTGACTTTTCAAGTCGAACAAGACTTGAAAAAGTCGAAAAAAGATGAAAACAAATTCTTAACCTGTGTTGATTAAACCTCTGTATCTTTCTTCGCTTTTCGGGTCGATACAGACCTGAAAAGGGAAATCCTATCCACGTTTTAAAATCTATAATCCCTTTGAGTGTTCGTTTGTGCCGTCCTTTGTGTCCTTAGTGGTTAAATGCTTACGAAAACAACGTTTCCACAAACTCTTTCCGGTTAAAAACCTGAAGGTCTTCCATTTTTTCACCTACGCCAATATATTTCACAGGGATTTTAAACGTATCCGAAATACCGATGACCACACCACCTTTGGCCGTGCCATCCAGTTTGGTCAGGGCAATGGCATTTACCTCTGTGGCAGAAATAAACTGGCGGGCTTGTTCTATGGCATTTTGGCCGGTGGAAGCATCCAATATCAGCAAA
>JALUYM010000355.1 GCA_027018745.1 Bacteroidales bacterium
CAGGGAGCAGCCTGCAAGGATGATATTCAGTGGAAAGATGTTTCTTATGAATACGTATCTTTCTATGCAGGCTGCGGCCGAAAAAGCCCTGCCACCTTGTTCCCGCCGGTGGGCATGACTGCTAACTTCTTATATCCCCACCAAATGTACATATTTTTTTGAAAGGTTTCAGGATAACAGCATGTTTGGGTTGCTTTTATTATTTTGAAGTACCTGCTTCAATGACTCGTCCAACGGGCTCCGTATACTTAAAATATCTTTCCTGCTTACATGTGTGTATATCATAGTGGTCTTCGGACTGCTGTGGCCTAACAACTCCTGTATGTGCCGTATGTCTACCCCGTTTTCCAAAAGATGTGTGGCAAACGAATGGCGCAGCGTGTGGGGCGTTACCCGCTTGGTAATGCCGGCCCGCTGAGCCGACCGCTTAATAACAGCCCGGATACTCTCAACACTGTATTTTACGCCCGGCTTACCTTCAATAAAATAAACCTGCGGCTGATAGGTAGCCAAATAATTCTGGTACATAGGTAAAAAACTTTCTGCAAAAACAACAACCCTGTCTTTTCGCCCCTTGCCGCTATGGATAAATATCTGCCGCCGCCCCGTGTCAATATCCGCCAACTTTAAATTGATCAGCTCACTGATACGAAGTCCCGAAGAATAAATCATGGTGAGGGCTGCCCGGTGCTTGAGGTTACGGGTATTTATTAATAGATGTAGAACCTCTTCTTTCGACAGCACCGTGGGCAAAAGCTTCGACCTGCGCGGACGCTCCAGCGTAAAATCATCGATGGCTACCGAAGGCATAAACGCCTTGAGTTGCTTTATGGCACTGACAAACTGCCGCTGGCTACTAACCGAATAACCGAATGGCATCAAAATATCTTCCGAAAAGCGTTGCACATCACGGTTGGTAATTTCCCGGATGTCTTTGTCTTTCAGAAAATCCAAAAAATCAGCAATAAATATGGCATATGTGTGAACGGTACTGTCACTGTATCGCTTGCCATTCAGGAATTTCACATAATCGTCAAGTAACTTTTGGGCTTTACCGGAAAGGTGGCGTGTTTTGAGCAACCCTTTCCGATTGAAAGGCGGCTTTCCGGCCGTTTTGTCAATCACGGCAGCAATTCCTTTAAAATGCTCTTTAATCTTTTCTATCCTGCCGGGATCATCCGGAAAATGCCACACTTTGCGTGAAGCACTCCAGCGGTATCCGTCCACTTTTTTCAGGTGCTTTATAATTCGGTCATTGTACCTGAATTGTATGGCAATCCGGGCCTGCTTTTTGTGGACAATCCTGTCAATGGTAAGTACGGGTAACGACATGTTTCATAATTGTTGTGTAAAAATAATAAAAAAATAAAAATCTTTCCTGCCTGTACATATATTTTTCAAAAAATACCGAACCCCCCGAAACAACCAGCCGGCTTTTTTCAATATCCTGCAAAAGGAAAAACAACCCTTTGTTGTTTATTAATAACAATTTATTAACCAAACTGTTATCCCTTGTTTTTAAAAATTATAAATTAGAACAAACATGAAGAAAGTCGTAAGAAATAAAATTAATTTTGCATGCAAATTATTAAAACATTTACAGCTATGATGTGGTTTAACAAAATGATTGCTTCTTTTTTGCCCCACATGCCCAAAAATCTCGTGTGGATATTTTCAAAACGATATATTGCCGGACGGACCATTAATGATGCCGTTCGTGTTGCAAAACAACTTAACGCCGAAGGATACATGGTTACTATCGACCTGTTGGGAGAGTTTATCAGCGACCTGAAAGAAGCCGAAAAAAACCGCGACCAATACCTGCATATTATCGAAACAATTCAAAAAAATAAAATTGACGGTAATTATTCACTGAAACCCAGCATGTTCGGCTTACTTCTCGACGAAGAAGCCTGTTATAAAAACATGCATAAAATTATTGCAAAAGCTGTTTCATTCAACAATTTCGTCCGTATCGATATGGAAGACTCTTCCTGTGTTGACCGCGAAATAAAGCTATTCAGGAGATTGAAAAAGGATTTTCCCGGAAACGTAGGCCTGGTCATGCAGGCATACATGCGGCGGACCCTCAACGACCTGAAAAGCATGAAAGATATGCACAGCAAAGAAAATCCGCTGAACTTCAGGCTGTGTAAAGGAATTTACGTGGAACCCGAAGAAATCGCTTACAAGAAATATGAAGAAATTAACCAACATTATCTCGAAGATCTGGAATACATTCTGAAAAATGGTTTTTATCCCGGAATTGCCACACACGATGTTCCGTTGATTGAAGGGGCTTATAAATTACTGGAAAAATATAAAGTACCCAAAGACCGGTACGAATTTCAAATGCTTTACGGCGTCACTCCCAACCTGCGAAAAAGTATCATAGAAAAAGGGCACCGGTTGCGGGTTTATGTTCCTTTCGGCGAGGATTGGTTTCCATATTCTACCCGGCGGTTAAAAGAAAACCCGAAAGTGGCTTCTGACATTATGAAAGCATTGTTTATCAGAGGTTAACATTTTAAATTGAAAAGCCGGGAACAGGACAAATACAAAAAAAACAGGAAATATTAGAGAATACAGCTAATCAAAATCCCGGCTCCCGTCCCGGGAATTTCAGGGTTGCCGTTTCTTCTGCCCCGAAGTAATCTATTTTTCATTACCTTTGCATCGCTAAATCTCTAAATAATAAATTCTATGCGTAAGAAAAGAGTACTTTATGTGTTCCAAGAGATTATGCCCTATTTACCTGAATCACACATGAGTAAAATAGGACGTTTCCTTCCACAAAAGATTCAGGAATCAGGAAAAGAAATCCGGGTTTTTATGCCGCGTTTTGGCTTGGTCAACGAAAGACGGAACCAGCTGCACGAGGTTATCCGCCTTTCGGGAATGAACCTGATCATCGAAGACATCGACCATCCCCTTATCATCAAGGTAGCTTCTATCCAGCAAGCCCGGATGCAGGTATATTTTATTGAAAATGAAGACTTTTTTCATCGAAAATTTATTTTTAGGGATGCCAAACAAAAGTTCTTTGATGACAATGACGAACGTAACATTTTCTTTTCAAAAGGAGTGCTTGACACTGTAAAAAAACTGGGATGGGCACCCGACATTATCCACACACACGGTTGGTTTTCAGCTTTATTGCCCATGTTCACCAGAACAGCTTACAAAGATAATCCTCTTTTTACAGAAAGTAAAATTATTGTTTCCCTGTACAATGATGGCTTTAAGGAAAATTTTGCAGATACATTTAAAGAAAAAATAAAAACCGCCGGTATTCCCGATAAAGTCCTCCAATACTACGATAAAGCAAATTACGTTTCTATCATGAAAGGTGCTGTTGATTTTGCAGACGCATTTATCATTAGTGAGGAAAAAATTAACCCCGAACTTCTTGATTATGTTCAGGCTACAGGCAAACCAATTTTAGAATATCAAGGCAATGAAGATTATTTTGATGCATATAACCAGTTTTATGACGAAATTATTAGCGAAGGTTAAAGTCCTTTTCCGGGAGAAATCCCCCCTGTTTTTTATCAATCTTTTTTTTCTGTTGGCAGTTTTAAGTTTTTTTAACCTTTCCTGCACGAAATATCCTTCGGAAATAGGGGCCAACCTTATGCCCAATAATTCCCTTTCAATGCATTTGATACAGGATACTGATTTTACTGTTTACTCGAAGCTTATCGATACCACCCGTACCGACCACATGCCGGTAAGCTTTCTGGGAAGTATGAAAGATCCTGTTTTCGGGTTAACCAACGCCAGTTTCTATTCAAAAATCAGACCTTTATCCACCGGACCCCGTTTCGGTACCAATCCGCAAGTAGATTCCCTGATCTTACAGCTCTCTTACGTCAATGTATATGGCGACACCGCTACTCCCCTGCGCGTCCATGTGTATGAAATGAAAGATAATATTAGTATTGACAGCATTTACTATTCAAACAAAAAACTCGCTGTATATCCCACGGATTATGCTAATGAAATTTTTTATCCTAACAAAAACAATTACTATGTAATCAGGTTAGACTCTTCCCGAAGGGATACTGTCAGGGGCGTCCTTCGTTTAAACCTCAGTCATCTGTCTAAAGCTTTGGGCGAAAAATTGCTCACCGCCGACACCACCATTCTCGACAGCACTGCACTGTTCATGAACTATTTCAAGGGCCTTTATGTTAAAGTAGACCCTGTGAACAGCGGCGGGGCATTGGTCTCTTTTGACCTGAATACTTCCAAAACCATGTTGATGTTATACTATCACAACAATAGCAAAGACTCGTTGACATATACTTACCGGATGAGCCAGGACATGGCAAAGATAAACCGCTATCAACACGATTACAGTTCAGCTTCTGCTGCATTTAAAGCCCAGGTTATAAACGGTGATACGGCACTGGGGGTGAAACAATTTTATTTACAGGGCCTCGGGGGAGTTAAAACAATCATCCGGTTTCCGCATATCCGCGACCTGAACAAATTAGGAAAAGTGGGTGTCAACGAAGCGAAACTTATCTTGCCGGGAGTTGGGAAAAGCCCTTATTTTAGTGCACCGCCTCAGTTGTCACTCATCAAAATAGAAAACGATTCTACTAATACCGTTTTACCCGATTCGCACGAAGACCCCGATTATTTCGGAGGAATGTACAATGCGAACGACAATTCCTATTCTTTCCGGATTACCCGTTACATCGAATCCCTGATTAAAGATTCCACGGCGAAAAACTGTGCCCTTATGCTGTATATAAACAGCGGGGCCATCCACCCACAACGTTTTGTTTTTAACGGACCGCAGGCTCCCGGCGACTCCTTGGCACACAAAGCCAGGTTAAACATTCTTTACACAATCGTAAAATAAAATAGCTTACCTTTGTTATCAACAAAAACAGTATAATCCTTTTACCATGTGTGGAATTGTAGCTTATCTCGGCCCTAAAGAGGCTTTCCCTGTTCTTATAAAAGGCCTTCACCGCCTTGAATACCGGGGTTACGACAGCGCCGGGGTTGCCCTGCTAAACAACAACCGCGAACTAAAAGTTTATAAAACCAAAGGAAAGGTTTCGGAACTGGAAAAATTCGTGTCCGGCAAGAACTTAACGGGACATGTGGGCATTGCCCATACGCGTTGGGCTACCCATGGTGAACCCAACAGCCGTAACGCCCACCCCCATTATTCCAACGATAAAAAACTGGCTATCATTCACAATGGTATTATTGAGAATTATGCCGTTTTGAGAAAAGCACTCATGGACCTCGGCTATCATTTTGAGTCGGACACAGACACAGAAGTCCTGATCAACCTGATTGATAATATCCAAAAAAACGAAGCTGTTTCCCTTGAAGAAGCTGTCCGCATTGCTTTGAACCAGGTTACCGGAGCTTATGCCATTGCCGTCCTGTCGGCAGACAATCCCGACATGCTGATTGTTGCACGAAAAGGCAGCCCCATGGTCATCGGGGTCGGCGAAAATGAGTTTTTTGTCGCATCCGACGCCACACCGCTGATAGAATATACCAAACAGGTGATTTACATGGAAGAAGAACATGTAGCTGTTTTGCAACTGGGAAAAGAGATAAAACTGACTACCATCAAAAACCAAATAAAAACCCCTTACATCGAAGCCCTTGAAATGGACCTCAGCCAACTGGAAAAAGAAGGTTTTGACCATTTCATGCTGAAAGAAATTTACGAACAACCCCGTTCTATCAAAGACAGCATGCGGGGCCGTTTAAATGCCGAAAAAGGGATCGTTTCACTGGGTGGGATCAAAGACTACGAACAAAAGATTGTTAACGCCCGGCGTATTCTGATCATTGCCTGCGGAACTTCCTGGCATGCCGGCCTGGTGGGGGAATATCTGTTGGAAGACCTGGCCCGCATTCCCGTAGAAGTGGAATATGCTTCAGAATTCCGTTACCGGAAACCTATCATTTACGAAGATGATGTGGTTATCGCTATTTCCCAATCGGGAGAAACAGCCGATACACTGGCAGCTATTCAGCTGGCAAAAGAAAAAGGGGCTACCATTCTTGGTATTTGCAACGTGGTTGGTTCCTCCATTGCCCGCGAAACCCATGCAGGTTCCTATACCCATGCCGGCCCGGAAATAGGCGTTGCTTCCACCAAAGCATTTACCGCACAGGTAACAGTGCTGGCCTTGCTGGCACTGCGTATGGCACAGATAAAAGGAACTATTCCCACTTCCCGGTGGATGCAGTTATTACATGAACTGGAGAATATTCCCGCCAAAGTGGAAAAAACCTTGAACAACAAGGAAATAATACTGGAAATATCGGAAAAATTCAAAAATGTTTCCAATTTCCTTTACCTTGGCAGGGGCTATAATTTCCCGGTAGCACTCGAAGGCGCTCTGAAACTGAAAGAAATATCTTACATACACGCTGAAGGTTATCCGGCTGCCGAAATGAAACATGGCCCGATAGCTTTAATAGACAAAAACATGCCCGTAGTTTTCGTTGCCCCTGCCAACGGTATTTACGATAAAGTGGTCAGCAACATTCAGGAGGTGAAAGCACGAAACGGCCACGTCATTGCCATTGTTACCGAAGGGGATACTGTCATCAGGAACCAGGTAGACTATGCCATAGAAATTCCTGCAACAGAAGCCATGTTCACCCCGCTGCTCGCCAGTATCCCTTTACAGAAACTGGCCTATCACATGGCTGTTTTACGCGGATGCAACGTTGACCAGCCACGAAACCTGGCCAAATCAGTCACGGTGGAATAAAAAAACAGGGCAAAGAAAACCCTTTCACAATTTGGTGGCCAGCACAGCTGTTTTTTTGAACCGTTCTACCCTGCCCGTTTCATCAAAAACACGGATGAGGAGCACATAAATGCCAACAGAGGCTTTGGTTCCGTTATCCGTTAACCCATCCCATGAAAAAACCCCGCTGGTACCCACATACGCATTGTTAACAAGATGGCGTACAAGCTGTCCGGAAGCATTGAAAATGTTAATTGTCATGGTGTTTCCCGAAGTATTCAGCTTATACGCAATGTGAAGGGCATCCTGATAGCCATCATTGTCCGGTGAGAAAATTTCCGGTTCAATCGTGATCTCTCCCTGCAACGTGTCGGGTTGAACGCCAAATGCTTGTGAATTCCTGTAACCCGGTGTGCCAAATCCCACATTTTCGGCAGCCGAATGCCAGTTGCCCGGGTCATTGGTCGGTCCGCCGGCACGAATACGTTCCAACGCTACCCCCCGCGTGGTAGTCAACAAAGGATATTGCATTTTATCTGTATAATCAAAAGCATCTATTTTATGCAGTTGTCTGAATAACAGCACACTGCCATGATCTTTTGGAAACAACGGAAACGGGTTTACTTTCAAAAATGCATGCGGATTTTTGGTTTTGTATTGTGCTTTTACCTTTTCGGGAGAAGAAGTCAACACCATATATCCTCCCGGTAACAAAAGTTTCTGGTCACGGGAAAGGTCATAAAAAAGGGAATCGGCCGGATGGGAAGGGGTTTCTTTCACCGTGCCGAGGATCAGGGTAGCCAAATCGATGGTTTTGTGCGACCGGTTATACAATTCCACGTAATCCGCCCCGCCGGACAATGGATAAAACAACAGTTCGTTGATCACCAGATCATTGTTTCCGGCCGGCTGTGGCAGGCCAAACCGAAAGGAAGTATCGCCCGCCAGGTGTTGTCCGTTACAGTTCTGCAGCTTTCGGGAGAGTGTCAGGCTGTAAACCACAGCTGTGTCAAAAGGCCTGGCGAAAGTCAGCAGAGTACTGTTATGGTCAGGCGAAACGGAGACCCGTTCCACGGAACCGGCCGCGGGGGAAACAACATAAAAAGCCGGATGGACCAGGTTCATGCTGTCCATTTTCTGCGAAAACGATACCACCAGCGAATGGTTGTCAGGAACCCGTACAGAAACAACTTCAGGGGGAACAATCCGTGCATCATAAACAGAGTTCCGGGCTCCGGGAGTACCTCCCAAGCTGTTCTCCGCTGCTTTCCAGTTTCCTTCGCCGGAGCAGGTATTTTCGGGATTAATTTGTTCCATCGACCATCCGCCGTTTGCTTTGGCAGGATCTTTATACCAGCCGTCATTGTACCTGACCGAAGAAATCAGTTGTTTCTTATTATCAAAAAGCTGCACTTCTTCCCCCGCGTTGAGCAGACTGAAACTACTGAAACCATAAGTGTTTCCATACGAAGAAAAAGCTTCCCCGGCACTGTTTTTACAAAGAATGAGATAACCTTTTCCGGCCAGGGTAACCCTTTTAAAAGTTTTCACTGATTTGCCCAGTTTCAACTGCCATCCGTTCAGATCAATGTTTATGGTGTCCCTGTTAAA
>JALUYM010000356.1 GCA_027018745.1 Bacteroidales bacterium
GAAGGTCCCCTTCCTATTCTGAATATTTCTTTTACAGATTCCATTGTCCGGCCTTTTTAAAAAAATAATTTCATTTGCTAAATTTTTTCAAAAGTAAATAAAAAAGACCAGGTTATGGCCTTGCTTACGGCTACGACAGCTTTATCGGTTTACCGGAACGAACCTTTATGGGCTCCGGCCAAAAGAAAAACCGGCGGCTATTATTAACAGGTTATTGGTTTTAATCGGGAATGTTCTTTTGCAGATTGCCTGATTTTTCATTTTTAAAAAAGCTAAATGCCTGGTGTAGGTAAGCTTAACAAAGCTATTGAATATGAATACAGCAGGGCAATAATTTTTTATTGTGATACAAATCACAGTCAATTGAAAGAAACTTCACAGTCATATTATTGCAACACAATATTTAATAAGTTATCTTTGTCATGTTAAATAATAACAAATAAATTTTAAGTCAAAATGGAAAATAAAAAATTATGTTTGGCACTTTTTTCAGGCAGTGTTGACAAACTGACTGCTGCCGGGGTTATTCTCGGTGGTGCTGCTGCCGAAGACATGGATGTGGATATTTTTGTCCTTCTACAGGCAGCTTTCGCCTTTAAAAAAGAAAATGCCATGACCAACGAACGCGTTGCAGAAATTACCGACAAAAAAGATGAGTTTCTTGCTTCGCTCAGGCAGCTTGAAGCCCCTCACTGGACAGAAGCTTTTCGTACTGCCAAAGAAATGACCAATGTTAAAATCCATATTTGCGGTTTTGCCGGCAAAGTATGGAAGGGTTATAAACTGGATGATTTTATTGACCTCGCCGATGATATTTGCGGTATTGGTGAATACATGACTTGTGCCGAAGAAGCAGATGTAAACCTGTTTATCTGACAGGAATATCAAATCCTTTGTTTTTCAAAATGTTTGTCCGGAACATTTTGAAAAAAGGCTGGTATTGACCTCGCCCTTGCGAGCAATTAAAAAAACCATTGTGATGAAGGGGGTTATCTTATCCCTTTTCACCAATTTCCCTTAATTTGGATTTATCTATAATCCGGACGTTTTTATCATTTATTTGAATAATATTTTCTTTGGCCAGCTCGGAAAAAAGCCGGCTGACAGTTTCGCGGCTGGTGTATATTAGGTCGGCCATTTCACTGCGCGTTAAGGGCAAAGTAAATTCATCAGACTGATAAATTTCATCGGAAAAACTTAACAACGTTTTTGCAAACCTTCCAAAAACCTGGGTTTGTACCAGATTAATATACCGGTTAAACTGATCTAACTCACTTCTGCAAAGCTCAAGGATAATCCCGTAGGAAAAATCTTTATTTTTATCAAGCAGCTCCTTAAAAGTATTAATATCAATGAAACAAGCAGTGGTTTTTTCTATGGCCACCGCCGAATAATGGTTAACTTTATCACCCATAGTTGTTGGCAAACCCAGATAACAAGGCGCTTTTTTTAATTTTAGTATTTGCGTGCGCTGAGGGCCTTTGATAAGGATTTTTATCATCCCTTCTTTCAGATAAATGATGTTGGATGACAAAGCATCCTGTTTAAAAATAGTTTCCTTTTTGTCAAATACAACTTCTACACTGTTTTGTCCGAGTATCTCTAATTCCTGTTGGTTAAGGTTTTGCGCCGGTTCTGATTTGTAGAGACAAGCTGCACATTTTGAACATTTCTTCTTTTTCATACATATATAATCTTGTAAACACCTGATCTTACTTTAAATGAATTTATTTCGCACAGATGGGGAAAGGTTACAATTTTTGTTCCGCCCGGGGCAGGAAACCGAAAATTGTGCCAAAACAAATTTCTTTTTGTCCTTCCTCCCTGCCGCAGTTATACTATTATTCTGTGTGTATATCGAAATTTATTCATCACGGTGTTTTATCTATTTAATACCTATTAATAAGAAGGGCAAAATTATAATAATTGTGATACATATCACACCATTTTGAAAGCAAGTTCACAGTTATTTTATAACAACTTCACGGTTATTTACCTCAATACTGTTACTATTCAGTGTACTTTTGGCGAGTAATTTATACTTTGAATAAAGTATATATTTTTATTTAAGAAAAAAAAGAAAAAATGGAACCGGACATTGAACAAAAAATAAAAGAAATGCAGTCTCAAATTGCGGAACTGCAAAACAGGGTTACTGATATTGAAGACACCCACAAAGACCAATTGGCAATGATTGTAATGTCCGGCGACATGGACAAGATTTTGGCAACAATGGTTGTTGCCGTTGGTGCGGCCGCAATGGATACGGAAGTAAAGTTATTTTTTACTTTCTGGAGCATAGCTGCCCTGAGAGATCCGAAGAAGAAAGTTTCCGGCAAAAGTTTCATGGCAAAAATGTTTGGCATGATGCTGCCCAAAGGAAGAAACCATCTCAAACTTTCGAAAATGAACATGGCCGGGTACGGTCCCAAAATTATCAGGAAATTAATGAAAAAACAAAAGGTCTTTTCACTGGATGAATTTTTTCAACAGGCAGCAGACCTGGATATTGAAATTGTTATTTGTGAAATGTCGATGGATTTAATGGGAATTAAGAAAGAAGAAATAATTGATTATCCTAATTTAAGTTACGGCGGGGTGGCAACATTTCTCGCTGATGCCAACGAAAGCAGGATTCAATTATTTATCTAAAGAATAAATAAAATTATAAACATTTAAAAATTAAGATCATGAACGAAGAAGAATTGAAAGCAATCAAAGTTGACAAATCAGTAGATGCCCGTGGAACCTCATGTCCCGGTCCGTTATTGGCAGCTAAAAAAGCCATAGGTCAAATTGAAAAAGGTCAGGTAATGGAAGTATTATCGGCTGATGAAGGAACAAAAAAAGACATCCCGAAATGGTGTACAAAAAAAGGGTTCGAATATCTTGGAACCATTGAAGAATCAGGATTTTTTAAAATTCTTTTAAGAAAGTAAGATGGCTAAAGGGAAAGTAAATAACAGCCCGAAAATTTTGGTGTTTTCCACCGAAAAAATTTCCGATCCGGCTATTGATATGGCGGGCTTGTTAAAGTTACATTATCCGCCCACCGTTTACACTATCCCTGTGCCCTGCTCCAGTACCATCAAACCCCGGTGGATTTTGCATGCTCTTGAGCGGGGTTTTGATGGGGTTTTTATTGCTGCTGACGGAACCGATTGTCCCTATGGTGAAACCTGTACTGACAAAACCGGGGAAATTGTCAGAGTAACCATGGAAGAGATGAAAAAGAGAGGCATGGACCCGGCAAGACTGAAAATGGCAGCCATTTGTTCTGTATGTAGTGAGCCGTTTGTAAACCATGTGAAAAGTTTTGTGGAATATTTAAGTAAATCTTCAAAATAATAAATATGCAGGAACAAATGAAAACATTAGAATATGATGTTCTTGTGGTCGGAGGCGGAATCGCAGGGGGCGAAGCAGCTTTGAACCTCGCGAATATCGGCTATAAAGTTTTGATTGTGGAAAAAGAGCTTTCCATTGGCGGGAAAATGATTTTACTGAGTAAAGTCTTCCCTACCCTTGACTGTGCAGCTTGTATTACCACACCAAAAGTTTCCGAGATACAAAGACATCCCAACATTACTGTTTTTACCGGAGCAGAACCCCGGAAAATAACTAAAAAAGGGGAACATGATTTTGAAGCAGTCGTATTTCAAAAACCACGCTACGTTGATGTTGCCGCCTGTACCGGCTGTCAGCTTTGTGAGGAAGCCTGCCCGGTGAGCGTTACCGACGAATATCAATTTGGTTTAATTGGCAGAAAAGCTGCTTTTATTCCATTTAGTATTGCCAGCCCGCGTGCAGCAGCCATTGATATCGACAACTGCATCTTATGTGGGGCTTGCGAACGGGCCTGCCCTCCCGACTGTATCGATTTTACCCAAACCGAAGAAGAATTTTTGGTAAAAATCAAGTCTGTAGTTGTGGCTACCGGGTTCCAGTTATTCGATCCGCTGAAGATACCGCGTTATGGATACGGACAGTATAAAAATGTAATTACCTCCATGCAAATGGAACGTGAACTGGCCCCTACCAGGCCGTTTAATACCATTTTGCGTCCGGGTGATGGTAAAATGCCCGATAACATTGCTTATGTTCTGTGTACCGGTTCGCGTGATAAATCGGTGGGAAACCCCATCTGTTCACAAGTCTGTTGCATGTATTCCATTAAACAGGCACAGCTGTTGATGGGCGCCTTGCCCATGGCCGATATAACAATTTATTATCTGCATATCAGAGCATTCGGTAAAGGATTTAATGAGTTTTATGCCCAGGCACAGGAAATGGGAGTAGAGTTTATAAAAGGGAAAGTCGGGAAAATCAGCGAAAAAGAAAACGGCAACCTGATTTTGCGTTATGAAGACATTGAAGCCGGGGTTGTCAAAGAAGCCGAACACGACATGGTCGTTCTTTCAGTAGGTATCTTACCCAACCGGGGAATTGACGAGGTCTTCGATAACGAAAAACTGAAACTGGATCCTTTCCACTTTGTCGATCAATCAGATATTTTGGCAAGTCCTGCAAAAACAAGTATTGACGGCGTGTTTGTGGCCGGAACAGCAACCGGGCCTATGGATATCCCCGATTCAATTTTGTCAGGAGGCTCAGCTTCCGCTGAAACAACCAGCTATTTAAGGAGGAGGAACTAAATATGAAAAAGAAAATAGGCGTATATGTCTGTCATTGCGGAGGAAACATTTCCGACTATGTAGATGTGGAACGCGTGCGCAAGGCTGTGGAAAATGAAGAAGGCGTTTTTCTTGCCAAAACAACCATGTTTGCCTGTGCCGATTCCAACCAGAAAGAAATGGTGAACGATATCAAGGAACAGCAACTCGATGGCGTAGTGGTGGCTTCCTGTTCACCTAAGTTGCACCTGCTCACATTCAGGGCCGTTGCCGAACGTGCCGGACTTAACAAATACAATTATGTTCACGCCAATATTCGCGAACAGGTGTCTTGGGCACATTCCGACAATAAAGAGGGGGCAACTGAAAAAGCCATTAAAATAGTAGAAGCAGCTATTGCAAGGGTTCGCCATGCCGAATCACTGGATCCTATCAAAGTGAAATCCACAAACGCTGTTGCCGTAATAGGCGCAGGAGTTGCCGGTATGCGTGCTGCTATTGAACTCGCCGAGGCAGGTTCGGATGTTTACCTTATTGAACGGGAATTCTTCGTAGGAGGCCGCGTGGCACAGTGGGACAACCTGTTTATCAGCAAGGAAAGTGGCAAAGAACTGGTTACCCGTTTGTACGATGAAGTAATGAAACACAAACATGTTACTTTATTAACCGGTGCCGAAGTTGTTGAAAACAAAGGGAGCATTGGAAATTTCGAACTGAAAGTGAAGGTTACGCCCCGCCACTTTAAGTTACAATGTAACCCGGGCGAATTACAAAAAGCCATTGATGTTTGTCCTGTGGTAGTCCCTGATGAGTTTAACTTTAACATCACAAACCGTAAAGCCATTTATCACAACTACCCCAGCGAGTACCCGCAATTGCCTGCAATTGACATAAAAAATTGTACCCGGTGCGGTGAATGTGAAAAGGTTTGTACCGCTGTTGACTTTAGTCAAAAAACAGAATACCGTAATATTAAGGTCGGCTCTATCCTCCTTGCCACAGGATTTGATCCTTACGAACCCAAAAAAGGGGAATTCGGTTACGGAGAAATTGACAACGTGGTTACCCTGCCCCAGTTCAAACGGATTGTCCACTATTCCAAGGACAAATTGATGTACAAAGGCAAAGAAATTAAAAATATTGCTTACATCTATTGTGTGGGAAGCCGTCAGGTGGACGGGGACAACAAGTATTGTTCACGTTATTGCTGTACAGCAACCATTCATGCCGCCATTGATGTGAAAAAAAGGTTTAAAAATGTTCATAACTTTCACTTTAACAGGGGTATAAGAACTTACGGCAAACAAGAAATTTTGTACGATGAATCATCGATCCTTGGTGATATTTACCTGCAGTCTTTTGAACATGACCCACCGGTTGTGGAAAAGGTAGGTAATGAAACCATCGTAAAAATTAAAGACATCCTCACCAAAGACAAAGAGATAGAAGTAGCAGCAGACCTGGTGGTACTCGTTACCGGGATGACACCGCGAAAGGACAATGCCATTGGTAACCTGTTAAAAATTCCAAAGGGAAGGGATAAATTCTTTAATGAAATCCATATGAAATTACGGCCGGTTGAGACGGTGATTAACGGTGTAACCATTGCCGGTGCCAGCCAGGGCCCGAAAAATATTATGGAATCAATGAATTCGGCTTTATCAGCAGCCACCAAATCATTCTCTATTGTTGCTTCGGGCGAACTGGCCTTGGAACCTGTTATAGCCGAAGTTGATGAAAAAACCTGTGAATGGTGTGGTAAGTGTGATGAAGCCTGCCCATACAGCGCATTTAGTAAAGTTGAAAAAGATGGCAAATTCATAGCCAAAGTGAACCCGGCAATTTGCAAAGGTTGCGGCATGTGCCTGCCTGTTTGTCCTGTAAATGCCCTCAACATTATCGGCATGACCGATGAAGATGTGGAAGACATGATCGATGCATTAATACCCAACGCTTAAAAGAAAAATCATGGAAGTTGAAAAAGGTAAAACTGCAAAATATTTGAAAGAGAAACGACCTGTTCCAAAAGAAGTAACCGAGCATTTAAAATATTTTACAAAGACAAAAAAACAATTGCTCGATGCTTTGAAAGAAGGAGATAAAACAGTTCCCCAACTTGCTGAGGAATTAAAAAAGCCTAAAGAAGAGGTAATGTTTCAGTTGATGAGCCTGTTAAAATATGGTTATGTTGAAACGGGTGAGATAGACGACAATGATGAATATTTTTATTATAAAATAAAGAGCAATGGCAAGAATAAATCCTGAGTTCACAGATAAATTAAAAAAATACGGGGCATTTAATCCAAATGCATGTTACAACTGTGGCAATTGTACAGCGGTTTGTAACTTGTCGGATGAAGAAAATTCATTTCCCCGTAAGATGGTGCGTTACAGCGTTTTAGGACTGGAAGAGGAAATTAAAACATCCCTCGACCCCTGGCTCTGTTATTATTGTGGCGAATGCAGTGCCACATGCCCGAGAGAAGCTGATCCCGGAGAGCTAATGATGTCCCTTCGCCGTTGGCTGACAACAAAGTATGACTGGACGGGTTTCTCCGGCCTGCTTTACAGGTCCCTGGCTGCTTCAATCACCGCTTTTGTTTTAATGGCTGCCATAGTAATTGGTTTCGGTGCTTATGAACATTTCAATTTGCAAACAATCATGGAATATGGCCATTATTTTGAAAAAGGAGCCATAACCATTGTCTTCTTTTTGATATTGTTGCCCAACATTATACGCATGTGGTGGCTTACAGTAATCAAGCCGGGTAATAAAGCACCCGTTTCAGCTTATTTTAAGGCGCTTGGAGAATTAATAGTCCATATGTTTACTCAAAAACGGGCCCTCGGTTGCGATGACAATCAATTCCGTTGGTTTGAGCACTTTATTTTGGTGTTGTCCTATCTTAGCTTGTTGTTTACAACTGTTTTCCTAAATTGGTTTACCACCCAATACATGTTTATTATTGTTATCGGTTATGTGGAAAGTGCATTCATTTTCATTGTAACTTTTGATTTTGTACGGCATCGTATCAAAAAAGATTTGGAAATCAGTAAACATTCCCATCCCAGCGACCTGTATTTTGTTATCTGGTTGTTTTTAATGGGTTTAACCGCATTTTTAGTACGTTTGTTTATCGATTTGAACATTCTTGACAACAACGTGTGGATGTACATTGTACAGCTGACTGTGTTGGTACAATGGGCAACATTGATTGTGCCTTTTGGAAAATGGACCCACTTTTTGTACCGCTCATTTGCCATGTATTTTCACAGGATTAATGAGCTGGCCGCTTAATTTAACAAGGCTAAGAGCATAAAATTGTAATTTATTTTACAACACTCCATATTATATATATTTAGTATTAAAGCCTGGATCTGATAAAGGATCCGGGCTTTTTTTATGGTCTATAAATATAATTTATTGCTAATCTAAATAAATTTTTTAAATCATTACTAATCAACTAAATAATAAAACCATGATTTTTATCATATAAAGTGATAATGATAATAAGTGACAGTAAATCAATCTTTAGTATAGTTATTTGTAACGTTTTCAAATAGTTAAGTCATGTCATGACCTAATATGAATTCTAATAAATTTGTCTTTGATATATAATCATTAACATATTTATATTAAAGATTTCTTAATATGAACAAAACATTTATATCTGGATTTTTATAAAAGACTTATATTT
>JALUYM010000357.1 GCA_027018745.1 Bacteroidales bacterium
GCCAGCTCTTCAGCTGCATCAAGTGAAGGCAATACCACATCCGCCTTCAGGAGTTCTTTACGGACCGTTTTATCATAGAACAATGTCCCGTTGGTAAGTACAGCCACAGGAGCCTGACTATTGGTTTTAATGAACTGCAACACATCACCAATACGACTATTTAGTGTAGGTTCGCCGGAACCCGAAAAAGTAACATAATCGGGCAAAGGTTTATGGGCAAAATAATGTGCCAGTTCCCGTACAACTCCATCATATGGGATGTATTCTTTCCGCTCAACCGTCAAATCGGTAGTACGACCGCACTCACAATAAACACAATTCAGTGAGCACACTTTGTGCGGCACCAAGTCTACACCCAGCGACATGCCCAGGCGGCGCGAAGGTACCGGTCCGAATAAATATTTATACATGTTTGAACTTTCTAGAAAATAATTGTTTAATTATAGTCCAACCGTGTTTTTTCATCAGCCAGTGCAGGCCTGATAAATTCCTGCCATTCAGGCGAATCCCATGTCTTCAGGGCTTTGTGCACCTGATAATATTTTTCAGGAATGGGATGGGTGCCCACGACCACTTTCATGGCATATTTTTCCTCAATAAACCGTTTGAAATGATCAATATAGGGGCAGGGTGGATAACCCACCACAAACCCGGTGGCAAAATGTATCACCGTAGCGCCATTTTTCTTCATCTCTTCGGGAGCATATTCTATATTGCCCCCGGGACAACCGCCACAGGTTGTATAACCCACAATTTCCACTTCCTCCCCTTGAGGATAAATATTAAAAGCTCCTTCCCTGTTTTGCAATGCGCGAAAGCATTTCCCACCTGCACATTGACGGTAGCGATCGCAAATAATAATTCCTATTTTTGTTTTTTTCTGCATGACAATATGTATTAAAGCACAAAAGTACTGGTGCGTTCCCGGTTACAAATTTATACCTTTTAAAACAATATCCCCCTCTTTTATGCCCAGATCGCCTGCTATTACGGGACACTTGGCTTTGAGAAGGAAAAATATGGTACGGTTTTCATCAGACAAACCTTCATAATTCCCCTGCCCCTTACTGATGACAAGGCCTGCTCTCCGGTATGTCTCCAGGAATTCAGGAGAACTGTACCGCAGAATAGTTCCAGGGGCTATGCTGCCTGAGTCAATCAATTCCGCTACTTCGTCCAATCCTGAATCAAGGGCATCTTCCATGGTTACATCATTGATAATGGGCTGTGAACGGACAGCATATTTTACAGGCTTTTTCAACTGTTTGATCAACAATTTGTCAAAAACAGATTCACCAGCATTATCGCCTATGTACAATACGTTTTCAGCTTTGTTCAATACCTTTTTAAAAGCTGCATAATCAAACAGGGCAAAATCCTGGGAGAGGATCTTTTTGATGTCGGCCACCAGGTCAAAAGTCTTGTTGATACCCAGATCGATCACGTTGCCGGCAATGGCAATCCGAATGGCCGTAAGCAAAGGATCGTTTGCCGCTGTTACCATCTTTTGCAATTGGGGATAAAGCGCTTTGGCTTCTGCAATATGCCGCTTCTTTATTTTCCTGTAGGGATCTGCCACTCCGGTGATCTCCCGTATTTTCCCATAGACACTGATCCCCGATTCGGCAGGGGTATTCTCCATGGGGGTATCTTTGATCATGCAGCCTACTTCATCAAGCACCTGCTTGATGGCCCTGTCATCGTTGGTAGCGATCCGTGCAGCACGCAGTGCCTGTTCTACAAAGCAGGGCAGACAATCAAGATAGGTTTTCATAGCACTTTATTTTTTAATTCAAACACATTGCCGATTTTGTCTTTCACAAAAAGCAAATCCCCTTTTTCCCTTTTCAAACGCATGACAGGATAACCCTTTCCATGGCACCGGCGGGCTGTTTCCTCCCTGTCCTCCACCTCAATACACATATGGGCATAACCGGTTTTTAAGGGTTTGCCGTAAACAAACAATTCCAACGATACCTGCTCATTTTTTACCATAAAAACCCGGGCATCATCCGGAATATCAAAAAATTTCTGAGAAATCTGATGGGAAATGGTAAAACTCCCATTGGCTTGCAATTCCAGAATATCGAGATAAAAAGCCGACACCTCCCCTTCACACGAAATGTTCAAGCCGATATGATTCACTTGCATAGAAAAATCTTTTATAACATGGGCTTTGATCAACCGGAAAAACTACGGGACAAAAATAAAGAATCCCCCATACCCTTAAACAACTTCGGGGACAAAAACATCTTTTCAAAGAGATTTTTCCGGTTTATGGAAAACCAGCCCTCCGGTTGTAATTTGCTCAAAAACCGGAGGTAACCGGTAAAAATAAGCCCATTTCCAATCATCAGGATTTTTTCAACAACTCTTCCCGAATCATGGTATGACCGCAGTTGGGGCATTTTAATGTAGTACATTTTACCCCTTGTTTGTGCGGAACTTTGGCACCACACTTGGCACAAACACAATATCCCCCGACGCCAAAACCTCCGCCGTTATTTCTTCCGTGGCCTCCGCCGTAACCTAATCCCCGGCCCGGCGCATCATTATTTCCAAAAATACCCATAATGTTTAATTTTAAATTTCGGTACAAAGATAATGAACATAAGTTCAAAAGTCAATAAAAATACCTCATCTATTCTTTGCCCTTTTTATCTTTGACTAATTCCTGTTTTTAATGCGCCGATAAAACATTTTTCTACCTTTGCATTAAAATCACAACAGGACATTCGCAAAATGAAAATAAGTGGCTTTACCTATGTGCGAAACGGAATAAAACTGGGGTACCCGTTTATTCCTTCCATTTTGTCGTTGTTACCTGCCGTTGATGAGCTGGTGGTAGTGGTTGGCGACTCGCAGGATGGTACCCGGGAAGCTATTGAAGCGCTGAAAAATGAGAAAATCAGGATTGTTGATGTGGTTTGGGACATGAACCTGAGGGAAGGTGGTAAAATTTTTGCCCAACAGGCCAACAAAGGGTTGGAAGAAATTACCGGCGACTGGGCTGTTCATTTGCAGGCAGACGAAATCCTGCATGAATCGGCCCCTGAACAATTGAGGGCATTTATTCAAAAAGCCGACCAACGGGAAGATGTGGATGGCCTGTTAATGCCGTTTTTGCATTTCTGGGGCGATTTTCAACATATCCGGCACACGCGGCGCACCCATCGTTTTGAAATCAGGGCTTTTAAAAATATCCCCGGAGTTTATGCTTACCGCGACTCGCAGGGTTTCAGGAAATATTCTTCCCGTGAAAATTATCTTTCTGGTGAAAAAGGCAAAAAACTCATGGTTTTAAAAACCGACATAACCATTTTTCATTATTCTTATGCCCGGAACCCTAAATTGCTAAGCAATAAAATGCATTCTTTTTTCCGGTTTTGGCACAGTGACCAATGGATGAAAAAAAACATCTCCGACAAGCCTTTCGACTTTAACAATGTGGACAAATTAACAATTTTTACAGGTCAACACCCGAAATACATGAAAGAGGTCATTGCCAGACAGGACTGGGAATTTAATTACGATCCCTCCAAGTCAAACATAAGGCTAAAAGACCGGCCACTCTACTTCATCGAAAAGAAATTCGGGTACCGCATGTTCGAATACAGAAACTATATTCTCGCAGATGAAGGATGAATTAAACCGGAAGAACCAACCAAAAAATTATTTGGTAGTTTTTTGAATATTCGGCATTTGAAGCCCGTATCCTTTTCTCTTATCTTCAGCTTTCAAGAGAAAAGAAAAAATAACCGACAAGAAACCTAATACAACAAAAATAAGAATATCATTTTCATAATTATATCGAATATCAAGCTTTTCCTTTTTGACAACCGGAAAGGTTGCAGCTATAAAAACTTTCCTTAACTCTTTTATTGCAATTTTAGGATTTGAACTTAACGAATGGCTTTCCAGCAAGGATAGATTGCTGTTTATGATATTACTTTTTAAATTCTTGATATTAACCTCATTTTGTGGAACAGCCGTATAGATTGAGGTTTGTACAATTGAATCAACAACACTTTCTGTCGTTTTGTCGATGGCAATAGTTAATTTGTTATGATTAACCTGAATATTATGAGCGGCAAGCGCTTTATCAAAACTTTGCTCAACAGAAGACCTGATAAGTGCTTTATTGGGGGCAACATTCGGGTTGGATGAATTAAGGACAAAACCCAGAATAAGCGGAACGGCCAATAAACCAATATTCTGAATATAAAAAATAACCGCATAAGCTGTTCCTAACTGCTTTTCAGGAATAAACTTAGGGACGGAAGCCCACATGGCCGAAGGGACCAAAGAGAAAGCAATTCCAAGAAAAACCACCAAAACAGCTGCAAAAACCCAACCATTAAGTGCCGGAACAGCCAAAAAACCATGAACAATAATCAGCATTACAGAGCCGATAATCATAATGGTAGCACCTTTCCCTTTTTTATCATAAATATTGCCAAACAATGGGGTTAAAAATATTGTACCTATGGGAAGCAACATAGGTATTAAGCCAGCCAGTTTAGGCGCAACATGGTATTTGTTAACCATAAAATCAGGCGCATAAACAAGAAACGGGAAAACGGCGCTGTAAAACAAAACACAAAGTATGGCCGTATACCAGAAAGCCCTGTTCTTCACAATTAAAAGGATATCTTTTAAACGAAAAGGCTCTTCCTCTTTAACAAGTATATCCTTTTCAGAAGCATCCAGTTTTTTATCTAATACCATGTATACAATAAAGGCAAAAAAGCCCACAAGCATGAGGGCAAAAGACATTAAAATAGGTGTTTTGTATGTAAATTTAATGGCCAGGGGCAATGAAATAGCCAAAGTTAAAGCGCTTCCTAAACGGGCCAAAGACAATTGCAAACCCAAAGCCAGGGCAAGTTCTTTTCCTTTAAACCACTTCACAATAGCCTTTACAACAGTAATTCCCGCCGCCTCGCTTCCCGTTCCAAAAACGGCAAAACCAATGCTGGAATAGAGCACCTGCGTTTTAATAGGCCCGTACAGGGGAAGCGTTGTTACAGCATCGGCAGACAATGAACTCATGGCCCAGTAATTGATTGCCGCACCGATAACCATAAGTAATGAAGCCCCCAAACCGGTTTTCCTAATTCCCACTTTATCCAGGACAACCCCGCTTATTAACATCATAAAAAGGCCTACATTAAACCAGGCATAAGCCGAAGTATAAATACCAATATCCTTACTCGTCCATCCGACAGAACTTTCAAGTATTGGTTTTATGGATGACTCGGCATAACTGTAATAATAGGCCCCAAACAGGACCATGGAAACAGCAAACATGGCCAACCAGCGTGTTTTTGCCGATTCCCTCAAAGATTTACGAATCGTTTCTGCCATAATATTTTATATTTAAAAAGCCTTTTGCATTCTCAAAATTATATGTGACACTTTCGTCAAAACTTTAGTAGCCCGTCTATTGTTTAATCACTTTAAAACTACCCTGTTCACCTTTTTTATTTTCAACCCTCACAATATAAATACCGTTGGGAAGACGACTTAAATCGATATGCCGGCCATCGAATTCCACACTCTGTTTTCTGCCATAAATATCAAATACTTCTATCCGGCTGATTTCAAAGTTGTCCGGATTTAAAATAGTAAGTTTGCCCCGCGTGGGATTGGGATATATCCGGATATGTGTCCGGATCGGATTTTGTTTCACCGGAAGCAAATAACTGAAGTTATCAAAGATATATTTCAGCAGTTCTTTCCGTTCAGATTCTTTGTAAACAGCTTCAATGGGAAAAGCCAGATATTCCATTCCGCCGGTGGCAGTTTTATAGCTCACGCCTGCCACACCGCTGCTTTCAGGAACACCAGGATAAAAGAACGATTCTTGTGAACCTCCGTAAGTTTTAATCAGATCGGGATAGGCAATATTGATAATGCCGTGGGTTCCATCGTCAAAATGATATATCACCTGATTGTTATCTTCCGCCGTATATTTGACATAACCGGCACCGGGGGCATCACTTATGTACTGAGCTTTAAAATAAGTCTGATAAAAAGTCTTGTCTGCAGCATCCCCTTTGTGAACCAGGTCCCAACCCACTTCGGAACCCGAAACGATAAACACCCCTTTATCATTGTCAATAAAATCTTTAACCCTGGCCTGCTCGGTTTTGTTAAAGGTATCATCAGCCGTGCTTTCATTCAGCAACATCCAAATAACAAATTTGTAATTTTTCATATCCACCACGCCATCCATAACTGCTTCATTGGAAGCGGATGAAAAAGTATATCCCAGTTGTGTCATGGGGTATTTGTACTGGATAATAGCAGGAAAACTGCTACGTTCCACTCCATCCACAATTAAAATTTTTGGATGTTGTTTACCCGGGATAGCTGCCAAAACATGCGTCAGGCCGGATTCACCTGTGCTATTCAGGGAAGACATCTTGAAATAATAAACCGAATCTGTTGTCAGCCCACCGATATCAACTACGGTATCGGAAGTTTCTTTTACCATAGTGTAATGGCTGTTATCCGTACTTTGGTATATCCGGTAACTATCGGCATAGTTTCCCGGTTTGAATTTAATGGTAACAGATGTATCATTTTTGATCAGAACGGCCGGGGACAACGGACGGCCTGGAACAGGTGTTGAAGACCCGGTAAACTTGCTGTTGATCAGGTTCCACAATTCTGTCCTGCTGCCATCATAATTTAAGGCCCAAATGCCAACGCCGCCTAAGTTTTCAGTGAGGGCATAATCATATTTCAGCCCGAGGCTTTTCGCATTATCAATCCAAACCTGGTTCCATCCACCCGATTGCCAGCGATACCAAGGTGTCTGTGAATTTTTATCCCAAATAAACCCGCCATATTCGGCAGCCTGGACAACTGCATTCCTGTACAGCGTTGACCCGACATAACCGGTAACCGATGCACCGGCGGCACCTGAAGTTGTTTTCCAGTGTTTCCCGTAGTAGGGACAACCAAGAATTAATTTCAACGGGTCATTGTTCAAAGGGATTCCGTAAGTTGAATGTAAATCCTTCTCAATACAATGGCCGCCATAAGAATCAGTCAGAGGCGCAACCGGACCGGTATTTTTACTCCAGCTTCCATAATAATCATAGGCCATAATGAATATGTAATCGACACTTTGCGCCAGCCCGGCCATGTTCCAGCCGCCCCAATTTACAGCCGGCCCGTCAAACGAAACTTCTTTACCCGGCAAGTTTGTATGGATAAAATTGGTCAGGTCAGCCAAAAACCGGTTTAACAAATCGCCCCTGTCAGCACTTTTCATGCCTTCAAAATCAATATTTACGCCATCCAGTTTATACGTCGTAATAATATTCTTGATGTTGTTAAACAAATTATTCCTGGCAGCCGTGTTGGTAAGCAGATCATGGGCCACAGAAGCAGCCGATGCGCTTCCGCCAAAATTGGTAACGGTCATAATCACTTTTGTCCCTTTGGCATGTGCATCATTGATAACATCGTCCCAAGGCCATTGATCGGGATAACTAAGTGACCCGTTGGAAGAAGAGAGAAAATCGAATACTGCCACATGGGTCAGCAAATCGTAGTGCATGTTATTATTGGCACCGTTTGTATATTCCCAGTCGGGTAAAAATCCAAATACTATTTTGGATAAACGGCTTGTTTTTCGCACATGTAAGGGGATAATACCTTTTCCGTTGATATTAAACCTGGTACTGAGTGATTTGTGTTTGTGGCTAAATTCCATCTTTTGCGCCATGTTTCCTTCCATCAAACCGGGTGCTACCTGTGCATAAAGGGTCGGCGACAAAAGGAATATAAATAAAGTTAATATAGTCCCACGTAAAAATCTTTTCATAAGATCATTTTTTATTTATTGTTATCTTGATTTTAGTACATCAAGTATTGGCCATGATCAGAAAACAGGCGGCAGGACAAGAAGGCCCCTACCGCTTATTCTTGTTTTTTTCTATGGCATCATACAGTACCTGCTGAATATTCGTTCGAATGTTCAGCTTGTAGATTTCATGATCATACCGGGTGGGATAAACACGGTTTGAAAGGAAAATATACAAAAGTTTTTCTTTTGGATCAGCCCAGAAGAAAGTTCCTGTATAGCCCGAATGTCCGAAACTGGCCGGGCTGGAACTTTTGGCCGGATAAGCTTTGTTTTGGGGCAGGGTATCATTACCTAGCAACGGTTTGTCAAAACCGAGTCCCCTTCTGTTTCCGTTTTTCGGGTACTGAACACGTGTAAATTCTTTCATG
>JALUYM010000358.1 GCA_027018745.1 Bacteroidales bacterium
TGGTATTGGTAAACGGTACCGAATGCGAAGTAACTGCTGTTTTCGAAAAAACTTTTATTGCCAAAGCGAAAGGCCGGCACAGACTGGCCATTTTTGAAAAAAAAACAGGTTACTCGGTTTATGACAAAAAATACAAGGCCAAACTACCCGGATAATTTTTTCCGGTTTACGGGCCAGGTAAAAATCAAGCCGGCAAAGGTAAACTACCCCGTAAACTGCAACTTTTTCAGAAGATTGTCCGTAAAAAATACTCAATAAAATTTACATCATGCTTGAAATAGAAGAATTTACACAGAAAAATTTGTCCACACTCCGGTTTTCCGGCGACCTGAGCATTGCGCAGGCGACGCAGTTTCAACAACAACTTTTAAAATTTGCGGCCAAAGCTACTCATATTGACATAAAAATTGACAATGTAGAAAACATGGACCTCAGTTTTCTGCAGCTTTTGTTTTCGTGGGCAAAAAGCATGAAAAAGTCCGAGAAAAAACTTAATTTTGAGTTCGTGTTGAACGAAGAATTCTCCCGGATCTTTGATGAATCGGGTTTCCGGCAGGTTTTTGAACAACTTTAAACACAAAAAGCATGCAAAACAAAACCATTTTGTTTGTCGATGACTCTCCCAGTATCCGGACCCTCGTCCGGATGATCCTTGAAGAAGCTGGTTACCATGTATTAATTAGTGAAGATGGACAGGATGCCCTGCAACATTTTAACGGAAAAACCATCAATTTGCTCATTACCGACCTGCACATGCCCCGCATGAACGGTATTGAACTCATCAAAGCAATAAGGAAACTTTCCAAATACCGCTATATCCCTATCCTGTTCCTTACTACCGAAACCAAATCGGAAATGAAAAATGAAGCCAAAGCTGCCGGTGCAACAGGTTGGATTACCAAACCTTTTGACAAAGAAAATTTTATAAAAACCATCAACAAAGTCATAAGGTAATGGATGATCTGTCAGCCAGTTTTGTCAACGAAGCCAACGAGCTCCTCGAAAGTCTGGAAGAAGCGCTCCTAAAGCTGGAAAACCATCCGGATGACCAGGAGGAGATCAATACGGCCTTTCGCGTGATGCACTCCTTAAAAGGTACGGGGGCCATGTTCGGTTTCGAAGAGCTGAGTTCCTTTACCCACGAAATGGAAAGCCTGTACGACCTGGTACGCACAGGAAAACAAAAAGCGGATAAAAACCTGATCGATTTTACATTTAAAAGCATAGACCTTATCCGCAGGCTGCTGGACAATCCGAAAGACGAGGAAACCCAAACCATGGAAAAAGAGTTGCTCAACGAGATAAAAACAAAATTCTCAGCCGGCGAAACAAGGGAAAAACCAGAACCACTCCCCGTCCACAAAACAAAAGAAAAGAAAAAAGGAAACCAGGTTACCTGGTATATCCGATTCGAACCTCATCGCGACATTCTGAAAAACGGTACCAGGCCACTATACCTTCTTGACGAGCTTGCCGACGCAGGAGGGATAAAAACCTTCCTTCATACCGATAATATACCGGATTTCAAGCATTTAAACGTTGAAAATACTTACGTTTACTGGGATATCTTATTGTCATCCGACAAAGATGAAAATTTTTTGAGGGATGTTTTCATTTTTGTAGAAGATGAAAGCCGCATCGAAATAGAAAAAATATCGGAACATAACCTGTTGTCCCATCCAGAATTTGAAAAACAAATAACCAGCCTCGGGCTTCATGAAAACATAACACCTGAAAAATTACAACAACTAACGGCTGTCCTTTCCTTTCCGGAAAAAACAGAAGTAGAAGAACCAGAGGAAGAAATTACCGGGGAACAACCCGAACCCCCGAAAGAGGTAAAACAGGATCAAGAAGAGGTGCCCGATAAAGAAGATGTCCAAAAAAGAATCCTTCACGAAACAGTACGCGTTCCTTCTGCCAAGCTGGACGAACTGCTCGACATTATCAGCGAAGTGGTAACCACACAGGCCCGGCTCGGACATTACAGCCGCCATCATGAAGACCCTGAATTACAAGATATTACAGAAGATTACGAAAAGCTGTCGCGGCAGCTGCGCGAAAATGCCCTCGGCATGCGGTTAATTCCCATTTATACTATCCTGATCAGATTCAAAAGACTGGTGCATGACCTCTCACGCGAAATGAACAAAGAAATCAGGCTGAAGACCACTGGCACTGAAACCGAACTGGACAAATCCATGATTGAGAAACTGTATGACCCGCTCATGCATATTTTGCGCAACAGCATCGACCACGGTATTGAACCGCCCGAGGAAAGGAAAAAAGCAGGAAAACCTGTCCAGGGTTTGATCCACATCGGAACTTCCTACCAGGGTGCTTTTGTGCAAATCAAAATTTCAGATGATGGAAGGGGAATGGATGAAAAAGAATTAAAAAAAGTCGCCATGGAAAAAGGGTTCATACAGCCCGGTATGGAAATTTCTTCCAAAGAACTTCTGCAACTGATATTCCGGCCCGGTTTTAGTACTTCCAAAAAAGTGAGCAAAATTTCAGGCCGCGGGGTAGGCATGGATGTGGTGAAAAAAAACATAGAGGACCTGCGCGGAAGTATTGAACTTGAAACCGAAAAAGGGAAGGGAACTACCGTAAAAATTTTACTCCCCCTGACGCTTTCCATTATCGACGGATTGTTAATCCACGTGGGAAACAACCGGTACATCCTTCCCATGAACAACGTGAAACAGGTCTTTCCGGTAACAAGAAAAGAACTAAAGAAAAGCTTTAACAACGTCATTTCCAAAGACAACCATCAGATTCCTTTCGTTAACCTGATCAAAGAATTTGAGGAAAAAGATACCAGCCAGAAGGAGCTTTATCTGATCGTAGTAGATTATGGTAAAAAAGAAATGGGTTTTGTTATAAACAGTGTAGAGGGCAAATACCAGGCAGTGATAAAACCATTGAGCCGCCTTGCACAAAAACAGGAAATCTTTTCAGGGGCATCAGTCCTTGGCGACGGAGAAGTGGCACTTGTGATAGATACCAATAAGATGATCGACAAATTTATTAATACCTGATAAATATGGAAAAAGAAGCTGTTGAAACCGTTGAAAGAAAACAACATTACATTTTATTTTACCTTGCAGGAGAGATTTTTGCCATTAATGTAAAATATGTTCTCCGGGTCCTTGAGGCCACTACATTTACCAAAATACCAAAAGGCCCTTCCTTTTTGAAAGGAGTGGTGAACTTTAACGGAAGTGTTTTGCCGGTGGTCGACACTTACCTGAAACTCGGAATGCCCGCCAAAAAAGATTTCCGAAAATCGTTGATACTGGTATTGAACATAACGGCAGAAGAAAAAAATGTGAACCTGGGCATCCTTGTTGACGATTCTGATGATGTTTTTGAAGTAAAAGACAGCGACATTAAACCTTACCCGGCCACCGGAAGCAAATACAAAGTAGAATACGTGGATGGTGTTATTGAAAGAAAAGGCAACTTTATCCTTATCTTAAATCCCCAAAAACTGTTTGCCACCGAAGCCGGAACGGAAATCGGAAACAACATCCTGTTGGACAAAGAAAACCAAACAGAACAAGATGATCAAACGGAATAGCCAATAAAAAATGAAATTATAAAAAAGTAAAATACAATTGATTTTTTGAACATTTAAAAACAACATACCATGAAGAAAATTAATTTTCGTGTCAAAATGATCGGCGTGATGGTTGTCATCCTGGCCGTATTCCTGAGTTTTGGTTTCCTTATGAAAAATACAATTAATAAAGCTGAAAAAACAGAAAGTAATCTCTATAACGGAAGCATTGTCCTTTCGCATCAGATGTCCCAACTGAATAGCAGCCTGTTGCTCAAGGTCCAGATTCCATTACAACAGTTCCGGACACAGGGGAAAATAACAGCTTCCTCGGGTTATCAACTCAGAACGGCCATGAAAGATATCCGAAACCAGCTTTTAAATATCCGTAACGAAAGGACTTATACCCCTCAGGAACAAGCTCTTCTGTCAAACATGGCTGCAAATCTGGATGACATGTTCGGGAAAGCAGAAAATATCATAAATTTTAAGGGGGATATTACCAAAAAACAGGACCATCTTCAGTGGCAAAAATTGTATGATATCTTTGACCAGACAGTTCAAAAGTTTCAGGAAAATGCCAGTGCTTTCACCTTGCTGAAAGTAAATAACGACAAACAGCTTATTACCAACATCAAAGCATATTTTTCAAGGATACATCGTATAAACAATACGGTTTTGATCATCGGTTTTTTGCTTATCCTTTTCCTGTCGGTAACATTTATCATTGATATTACCCGGAAGTACAAAATGGTAATAAAGTATTTGGTCCATCTTTCCAAAGGCGACCTCACAGAAGACATTCCGGAGATTGCTCACGACGAGATGGGGTGGATTTTACGCCATGTCAGGTTATTGCAGGACAGCCTGCGGAAAATCACCATTGAAGTTAACACAGCCGTAAACAACATGTCCATTGCAAGTCATGACCTGAGTGCATCCTCGCAAAATATTGCCCAGGGATCTTCTGAGCAGGCTTCGTCGGTAGAGGAAATTTCCAGTTCGGTAGAACAACTGGCTTCTAATATTCATCAGGTTGCCGACAATGCAAAGGCAACTGAAAAAGTTGTCGTACAGCTATCCAAAACTACCAGTCTCATGGTAGAGGCCGCACGGAAGAGTCAGGAAAAAATGGATGCTATTGCTGAAAAAATAGGTATCATTAGTGAGATTGCTTTTCAAACCAATATTTTGGCATTGAATGCAGCTGTTGAAGCAGCACGTGCCGGTGAGCATGGCCGTGGCTTCGGCGTGGTAGCAGTGGAAGTCGGCAAACTTGCCGAAAGAAGCAAAAAAGCTTCTTCGGAAATTGAGGGTCTCATCCACGAAAGTGTCAGTGTCATTGAAGATGCCGGGAAAATTATGCTGGAAGTAGCTCCAGAAGTAGACAAAACCTCCGACATGGTAAAAAGCATTTCAGCAGCCAGCATAGAACAAAAACTGGGCGCAGACCAGATAAACGATGCTGTACAGCAATTTAATGAAGTAGCCCAGCAAAATGCGGCCGCATCAGAAGAAATAGCCACCAGCGCCGAGGAACTTTCCGCCCAGGCCGACAGGTTGATGGACTCACAATCCTTCTTTAAACTGAAAGAGGAAGACATGGTAAACAATATTCCCGGCAATACTGCGCCCATTGTTAAGAAAAAAATCCCACAATCCGTTTCCACCGGTAATAAAAACAATCCCGGAAAAGGAGTGGATATCGACCTCGAAAAACCGGATGACCTGGATGAAGGTTACGAACGTTTTTAATCCCCGGCCCTCGTATTATGAATAAAAAAACACCCCCCGCAACGCCCCGGCAACTGGACAAAAGTGATTTTCGCCGGCTAAGTACTTTTATCCATAATACCTTTGGGATTTATCTGCCCGACAGAAAATATTATCTGTTGCAAAACAGGTTACAGCCCCGTTTAAAAAAACTGGGTTTTACCTCCTTTTCCGATTATGTGGACTATGTCCTGCAACAAGACAAAAAAGGGGAAGAAGTTTTTGAAATGATCGATGTGGTTTCCACCAACAAAACAGAATTTTTTCGCGAAAAGGAACATTTCGATATTTTCCAAAATGAACTTTTGCCCTGTTTTTACGGCCAGTATATTAAAACATGGAGCGCCGGCTGCAGCAGCGGGGAAGAAGCCTACAGCCTGTCAATGGTATTGGACGAAGAAAAACAGACCGGACGGATTGCCGGTTTTATGGTTTATGGAAACGATATCTCACAAAGCATTCTCAATAAAGCGGTGAAAGCCATTTATCCGTTTGACCAGGCGAAAAGTATTCCGCCGAATTATCGGCACAAATACCTTTTGCGAAGCAAAGACAAAGAAAACCCCACCATCAGGATCGTTCCAAAACTAAGGGCTAAAACCCGTTTTGTATGGGAAAACCTGGTGGGAGAACACGATTCCATGCCAAACGATTTTCAATTTATATTTTGTCGTAATACCCTGATATATTTCGATCAGGAAACCCAGCTGAGGGTCGTTGACCGGTTAACCAAACATTTGGCCTCAGGGGGATTTTTAATCCTCGGACATTCCGAATCACTTGTCAACAGGATACCCAAAGGGCTTAAATTGTATTCGCCAACCATTTATAAAAAAGAAATTTAAGCTATGAACAAAGAAAAAGAACTGAAACAACAAATCAAACAATTACAGGAAGAAAACAGGATACTGCTTCATCAAGTCGATGAGCTAAACAAAAAACTTGTCGAGTCAGAATCTTTCAAAAGTCATTTTCTGTCAAATGTTTCCAACGAAATCATCAATCCTTTTGCCTCGGTAATGGGTCTTGCCCAGCAGATAATGAACCTGAAAGAAGACCAGATAAACAAAGCAGCAGAGCTGGCCAGGCTCATTTTTTCCGAAGCAGCAACACTTGATTTCCAGTTAAACAATATCTTTGTGGCCGCCCGTCTCGAAGCTGGTGAAGAAACACCCGAATATACCAGTATAAACATATTGGAAATTACCGGCCATGCGCTGGACAATATACGGCACAAAGCCGATGACAAGCAGATAAAATTTGATCTGGACATTGCATCAGGCCTCACCGGTTTTGTGACCGACAGAAAAAAACTGGAATTGATCCTTATCAATTTACTGGACAATGCCATCAAATTTTCCCCTTCCGGTATCACCGTAGCCCTCCGCGTAAAGCGCAGTGGAAAAAACCTTTCCATAGAGGTAGAAGACAAAGGCATAGGCATGAAAAAAGAGGAAATAACCCGGATTTTCGACCGCTTTCACAGGGCAAACCCTACCATTCAGTCACTCACACCCGGAAGCGGGCTTGGGCTGGCAGTAGTAGAAGGGTTGTTGTTTATCCTGGGGGGAAAAGCAGAAATAAATTCTGCACCCGACCGGGGTACCACCGTGCGTATCCTTATTCCGGAAGGAAACCCGGAAAACATTACGTTCGACGACAACCTGTTTTTTGAAGAAAACGAAGAAAGTTTCTGACGGCAATGGTACTGCAACCCAAAACATACTATCTATACCCTTCCAACATCTTTGCCAGCAGGGAAATCTATTATATTACTACCCTGTTGGGCTCGTGTGTGGCAGTTTGCCTGTACGACCGAAGACAACAATTCGGCGGCATGAACCATTTTATGCTGCCTTTTTGGAATGGCAACGGCCTTGCATCACCAAAATACGGGAACATTGCCATTGCACAACTGGTTCAAAAAATGGAAAACCTCGGAAGCAACAGGGCAGACCTGGTAGCTAAAATTTTTGGCGGGGCCTCAGTACTTGATATTGACACGACCCTGTTTAACGTGGGAGAAAGAAATGCAGAACAGGCCATGGCAGAACTTAATAACCTGGGGGTAAAAATCATTGCTTCCAGTGTGAAAGGCGAAAAAGCCCGTAAAATAATTTTTAATACCTTTACAGGAGAAGTTCGGCAAAAATATATTGAAAAGAGGACTTTAAAACAGAAGTAAATGGTTAAAAACTCTTATCCCATACAAGTTCTTCTCGTAGATGATTCACAAACAGTTACCCGTTTGGTATCCCAAATCATAGGAGAAGACAAAACATTCCGGGTAATGGGCATTGCAGCTGACCCTTTTGAAGCTGTTGAAATTATGAAAAAACAACGCCCTGATGTGATCTTGCTGGACATAGAAATGCCGCGTATGAATGGTCTTACTTTTTTGCGAAAAATTATGAGCCAGCACCCCATTCCGGTGGTCATTTTTTCCAGTGTGGCACCCAAAAACTCATACAATGCCATCAAAGCACTGGAATATGGGGCAGTGGCTGTACTTCAGAAGCCCAAACTGATCACATCCCCCGAATTCAATGATATTAAAATACGTTTTTTGGAAACCTTAAAAGGGGCTGCTGAGGCCAATTTAAAAATGATGAGGACAGCTCCGGCACAAAATCCCGCATCTCATCAAACATCTGTGAAAGAAATTTCCACAAAAAAAATACAAATACCCAGCAGAAAGATTGTTGTGGCCGGGGCATCCACCGGCGGAACCCAAGCCATTGAATATCTTGTCAAAAATTTAAAACAGTCCGTTCCCGGTATGTTGATAACCCAACACATGCCCGGCGAGTTTACCAAAGCCTTTGCAGAAAGATTAAATACATTTAGCCCC